>CAZYSW010000386.1:0-5891 GCA_964650105.1 uncultured Nannocystaceae bacterium | reverse complement strand
ACGCAACCGCCCACGAGATACGCTTCGTGGCCGGCGTTGAGCAGGCGGCGCACGACCTTGAGCGCATCGGGGTCCACTTCTTGAAGGAAGTGCTCGGTACCAGGCGTGCCACCGCTGCCTTCAGCGTGATCGGCCATCGAGACGTGGGCTTCCTGTACCACAGCTTGGGAGGATCCCCGAAAAACTCGTGATTTCAATAACATACATCCTAAGGGACGCGGGCGAAGGATGTGCGCTTGCGTCCGTTGCGACCTACGCTAATCATATGTGACGTGCTGAGCAAGAGTTCAGCGATGGACTCCCGGCCCCTCCCCCGCACCTGCCAGGGGGGCGCCGTGATGATTTCGCCCGCGGATGAGAGCGCGCGCTTTGCGCCCGACGATGCGAGCCTCGGGCTCGGCTCTCTTTTGGCAGAACGGGAAAGCGGGCGCACGCCGAGCTCCACCGTCGTGCTCAGGGCCCCGAATCGCGGCGATGCGGGGTGGGCGCAATCCGCGGTCGGGTGGCTCGCCGCCCACGGCCGGCGCCCCATCGTCCGAACCAGCGTGGTCTTGCCCGCCTCGATGCTCGACGCTTTGCGCGAGGTCGGGGCCACCGTCGTGTTGGAGGTGGTGCACCGCGATCCGGCCTTGCAGCGTGCGCTGCTCGGAGCGCACGCCGATCCGGCGGCGCGTCTGCTTCTGCATGCACAGCATCTCCGGGCGCGCGACGTGCCCGTGGCCGTGCACCTCGGTCCGCTCCTCCCCACGATCCACGATCGGCCGTTGGCCGCCGAGGCGCTCGTGCGCCACGTGGTCTCGGCCGACATTCGCGACGCCCACCTCGCCGTCGGTGCGCTCGGTCCGGGGCGGTTCGACGCGCTTCGCCGCGTCCTCGACTGGGGTGACCTCCTCGCGCTGGCGCGCGCCTTCGACCTCCGCATCGACGCCGACGGGCGCGTTCATCGGCCGAACGTCGCCGTGCATCCGTCGGGCCGGACGCGTGAGATCCTGCTGCACGACGTTCGCCGCCGCGCCCAAGCGGCGGGGTTGCGCATCGACGCGTGCGGGTGCTGGGCGCACTGCCACCTGGACCCCACCCATCGCACGCCGGCGCCGTTGGGCAGCGCCGAGTTGTTCCCTCGCCGGGCCGTGTCCTAGCAGGGTCTCGGAAGCATCCCGCGGGGCGCCGACGCGGGCTGTGGGACTCGACGTCCCGACGGACCCGCGTCGCTCGGTCCTCGCGCCTCGTCGCCGCGGTCGACGGCGGGCTCGAGACGCGCGGCGTCCACGAACGGTGGTCAGGTGGCTCCGTCGGTCTCGTCGGACTTGTCGAGCGACTCGACCGTGTCGACGCAGGCCATGCCTCCGGCGGCGATCGACAACGCGACGAACACGAGAAGGGCGAAGAACTTACGGATCATGTCGAGGTGAGTCCTTGGGTCGCGGAGGCGTCTGGTCGGTGGAGGAGGACGGGAACAGGAGCCTTGCATCCCGGAGTCGGTGCCGGAGCGCGGAGACCAGCGTCGGGTCGGCTTCGTCCAAGAGCTTCTTCGACGCAGGCCAGCGACGTCGGGCCGCCGAAGCATGGCCGAGATCGAGGGCGAGTTCTACCCCTGCCAAGACCAGGTCCCAACGCTCGGGGGCCAACGCCCTTGCACGGGCATAGTGGATCCCCGCGGTGCCCGGGTCCCCCAGGCGGTGGTGCAGACGGGCGCTGACGGCCCATGCCTCGGGGTTGTACGGGTACTCGCGAATCGCGCGGTCGGCGAGCGCGAGGGCGCGGCTTTGCCGCTCCTCCCAGGACAGATCCGGCCGGTCCAGGCTCGTGGACGCCAACCCGAGCAGCGCTCGATCGGCACGATCTCCCGCGCGCTCCAAGGCCAGGGCGAAGTGATCGTCGGCGGAAAGCCAGTCGCGCTCCATGGCCGACAGGCGAGCCTGGCACAGGTACGGGAGGTCGTCGTCCGGGTCGAGCCGCATCGCCATGATGCAGTGCGTGCGGGCGCGAGCGAGCAGCTGCGGGTGTGAAGGTGCATCGGGGTGTTCCCGCATGCGGGCCACGAGCAGCTCTCCGGCGATCGCGTGGGCGCGGGCGGAGTGGGGCGCGTGGCGGAGGGCGATGGTCCACAACCGCGAATCGCTTCGGTACACCGCGGCGGCCCCCTGGGCGAACGCGCCCTGCAGCACCACGAAGGCCACGAGCGGTGCCAGGCCGAGGTGGGGCCGACGATACCGACGAGCCAGCCACTCGCCGCCCGTCAGCAGCGCCGCGCTGACGCCGATGCAGACGGGAAGGCTCGTCAGGTACACGAAACGATCGGCCCGCATGTTCGGCAGTCCCACCACGTTGCTCGTCGGCAACGCGAGCAAGAACGCCCCCAAGATGGCGAGCGCCACCACGGGTCGCACACGCGTCCACGCCTGCACGATTCCCACCACCGCCAGGCTCGCCAAGGCGGCGGATGCCAGCAGCGTCGCCGCGTCCGTCCACCGCGCCGTGAAGTCGACGTACTCGGGCGAGAGCTGCAACGGGACGAGCATCTGCTGCAGATAGCCCAGGTGGATCTGCGCGCTCGCAGCCAGCACCGGTGCCAGGCCCTCGGAGAGGGCGAGCACGTCGGCGGGGTCGTCATAGGGGCTCACGCCGCCGTGCAGGAGCACGCGGTGCAGCAGATCGGCGAGCACACCCAGACCCAGCGCGACGGCGACCAGCCACGCGCGGCGCCCCGACGGTGCACGCCAGGGGGCCACCCGGTGGACGAGCAGGAACACGGCACAAAGCGGGGCTGCGCTCAGCTTGGCGCCGCACGCCAGCGCCATGAGGATCGCACCCACGGCCGCCCAGCCGAGCGCCCGCCCGCGGTCGGCCGTGGTCGCCCGCTCCGCGACGACCAGCGCGCCGAGCCCCAGCGCCGCGGCCAGGAGATCCTCGCGATAGGAGACCACCGCGACGGGTTCGGCGTGCCGCGCAAGCACGCCGAACGACGCCACCGTGGCCGCCTGCAGCGATCGGGGCGCACCGAGTCGTGCGAGCCAGGCCCATACCAGGGCGCACACCGCCAGGTGCAGGAGCACCGAGATCGCGTGTTGGGCGTGCGGTTGGGTGCCGACGAGCTGGTACACGGCCATCTCGAACAGCACCGACGTGGGGCGAAACGCATCCGGGACGTGGCGTGCCACCGCCTCGGGGCGAAACAGCGACTCCGCGTCCTGGGGCGTTCGCAGAAACCCGTTGCCGAGCAGGATCCAGTGGTCGTCGTAGACGAAGCCGAAGCCGAGCGTCGGCAAGAACACGAGCGCCACCACCAGGAGCAGACCGGCGAGCATCAGTCGCCCGGGCACGGCGTTCCACAGCCGCTGCAGCTCGTGGCGCGTCTCGTTCACGCACGGAACGTATCACGCTCGCCGACGCCACCCGTCGTGGCCGTGACCCCGAGGCGGCGCGGCCGTCGATCGGTCAGTCGCTCGTCGACCGCTTGGGGCAGTTGCGTCGTTTCACCAGACGACCGCAGTTGGTGTAGTCCAGCCCGAGGGCGACGGCACCGGTGACCAAACCTGCGATGGCGAGGACGGTGGAGCCGATGGCGAGGTTGTTCATGAGCTCGCCGTTGTCCTGCCAGCGCTGCTCTTGGGCGTGGGTCAGGTCGCCGTTTCGATACCCGTCGGCGAGCTTGTTTTCGAATGCCGCTCCGGCGGCACCGAAGCCGATGAGACCCGCGGTGCCCACGGTCATGGCGCCGACCCCCGTCCAGAAGGCGATCACGCGGCCGCGACCGCGGTTGCCCTCGTCGGGCATGTCGGCTTCCACCGGTCGCTCGTCGCGTCGAGACGGCTTGGCGCTCGGCGCGTCCTGTTCGAACGCGGTCGTGTGCGCCAGGGTGCCGATCCGTAGATCCGGCGGCAGGGGGCGAACAGACGTCTGGGTCGTCGTGCACCCGCCCGACCAGGCCAGGGCGCACCAGCAGGCAAGGACAGCGCGGCCGCGTTTCACGATCCCCCTCCATCGGCGGTGCCGCTTTCCTCGGTCTGCCCGTCGGTCGTTTCTCCCCCGGTCGTGTCACCCGTCGCCGAGCCGGCCCCGTCGGCCGTGCTCGGCTCGTCGGGGCCGTCGTCCCCGTCCCCGGGGATGCACAGCCCGGCGACGCAGGAGAAGCCGAACGAGCACTCCGCGGAGGTCGTGCAGGTCGCCACGCAAAAGCCCGACAGGCACACTTCGCCGTCGGGGCAGGCGTCGTTGCCCTCGCAGTGGACCCCGCACACGCCGATGGGCCCTTCAGGGGATGCGCCGCGTCCGAACCCTCCGCTTCCGATCAGGTCGCTCAAGTCGATGCCCAGATCGAGGCACGTCTGGGCGCCGGGGCACTCGACCTGATCGACGAGGCAGGGGCTGCTGCAAACGCCGTTCAGGCACAGCGCGAAGGTCCCTCCTTCGGCGCAGTCGTCCATGAACGTCGCCTGGGTGCACGGCACCTGGCACAGCGCGTCGATGCACCGTTCCCGCCCTTCGCAATCGGTGTCGTCGGTGCACGCGTAGCGGAACGTCGGCGGCGCGAGTCGTTCGGAGAAGCAGCCGTGCGTCGTCGCGGCCGCTGCCGCGAGACCGGCCACGACCCCCACGAATCGCGACCTCGGGAAGGCAAAACGAGCGCGGCGGCGCATGCGGCGGTACTGTAGCGCAGGAAGCGTTTCCGGCTAGCGGGTCGTTCGAAAAACCGGCTCGCTTCGTCGAGCGGCGAGGCGCTCGAGAGCGCCGGTGTCCCGACCGCGCGGATCATGCGCGACACTCGGCGTCGGGACGTGCCTCGTCGTCGCCCGGGGACGGGGCGTTCGGGCGCTTCAGAGGGCCGCCACGTCCCGAAATCCCGCGCGCATCGAGGCGAACGCCGCCGCTTGCCGTGTCCGCGGCGCGCGTGCTACCACCCGCCCCGACCCATTCCCCATGCCCTCCGAGACGGCCGTGGCGTGACCCGATCGCGATGCGCGACGCGGTTGAGCGGCCGTCGACGACGCGGGCAGAGGCCCAACGCCAAGGAGACGACAATGCAAACGACGACCGAGACCGGCGCGCCCGAGGCGATGCCGGCGAGTGAGGCCCTCAGCGAAGGGCAGCGCATCATCACCATCCGGCAGCTCTTGGAAGCGGGCGTGCACTTCGGGCACCGCACCGATCGCTGGAACCCCCGGATGAAGCCCTACATCTACGGCGCCCGCAACGGCGTCCACATCATCGACCTGCAGCAGACTGCGCAGTTGTTTAGGCGGGCCTACGCCTTCATTCGCAGCGTCGCTGCGGACGGGGCCCCGATCCTCTTCGTGGGAACCAAGAAGCAGGCGCAGGACGTGATGGTGGCCGAGGCCGAGCGCGCCGGTCAGTACTACGTGGTGTCTCGCTGGCTCGGTGGCACCCTCACCAACTGGAAGACGGTGCGCCAGTCGGTGGACAAGCTCCGCGGGTTGGAGCGCATGGCCGAGGACGGCACGCACGAGAAGCTCACCAAGAAAGAGGTTCTCAGGATGGAGCGGCTTCGGGCCAAGCTCGAGCGCAACCTCGGCGGCATCAAGGACATGCCGCGGCTTCCCGGCGCGATCTTCGTGATCGATCCCGCCAAGGAGCACATCGCGCTCGCCGAGGCCAACCGGCTCAAGATCCCGACGGTCGCCGTCGCGGACACCAATGCGGACCCGGCCCTCATCGACTACATCATCCCGGGCAACGACGACGCGATCCGGTCGATCAAGCTCTTCTGCTCCAAGATCGCCGACGCGTGCATCGAGGGAGCCCGCATCGGCAAGCAGCGCGCGGTGGCTGCTTCGGCCGCGGCCGAGGAGGCACCGGAGACGATTCGCGTGATGACGGGCGGCGACGGGCCCAAGGTCGAGATCGTGTCTCGGCGCGGCTCGCTGCCCACG
>CAZYSW010000385.1:0-5912 GCA_964650105.1 uncultured Nannocystaceae bacterium | reverse complement strand
GTAAACAGCGTGGACATCGAGCGCGAAGAGGTGAGCGATCGGCTTCGCCGCATGTTCAATGCTCGCCCGGACAATGCTCTCTACGTCGAAGCGGCGGATATGGCGCCCTACGGAACGATCATGACGGCCATCGATCTCGCGCGCCAGGGGGGAGCGGCCCCGGTGGTGATGATTACCAAGAAGCTCGAGTGAGCAAGGAGATCGATGTCTCGATCGCAAAGACAGGCGGCGTACTTCGGCCTCGTGCTGCTCGCTGGCGTGATGTTCCCCGCGGCAGCCGAGGCGGCGCCGTCGAAGCGCGACTACTCGGGGCCGGCGAATCCCCCCGAGGCTCCACTGCCGCCCGAAGGCGAGGTGAAGGTGAATCCGCCAGCGGATACACCTCGTCCGAGTGAGCCGCCGCCGCCGCGACAAACAGGGCCGGTTCACCCTCCAGAGCCGAGTCCCCCCGCCGTCGACCCCGGGCCGACGCTTCCCCCCGGTGCACCTCCGCCCGGCCGGACGGCGCCAGCGCCTGTCGAGCCGCCGGCCGAAGAACCAGGCCAACCGACAGCCCCCGATGACGCCGCGGTCGAAGATCTGGGAGCGGACGACGGCTTCGACGGCTTCGAGGTCGTCGACCTCACCGAGGATCCGGAGGCCCTGAAAGAAGAGCTGGAGGTGGAGAGCAAGAAGGTCAGGGGCGCGGCAGGCACCGTGACTGGGCAGGTCAAGGACAGCGTCACCGGTGAGGCGGTCATCGGCGCCTACGTGGAGGCGATCGGGACCGGGTATCGCACGAAAACCGACTTCGACGGCAACTACCGGCTCGAGCTGCCGCCCGGGCAGTACGAGATCCGCATCCGCTACGACACTTCCGAGCCTCGCCGCATCACGGGCGTGGTGGTGGCGGCCAACGAGAGCCAGACGATCAACAGCGAGCTCCGGCCTCTGGCCGGCGCGGGCCAGGTCGTCAAGGTCGAGGCGGAGATGAACCGCGAGAGCGAAGGGGCACGCATGCTCCAGCGGCGTGAAGCGGTGGCGGCCCGGGACATCTTGAGCCGCGACTCGATTCAAAAGTCGGGCGGGGGATCCACGGCATCCGTCGCGGTTCGGATCGTTGGCGCAACGGTCATCGACGGGAAATACCTGTTCGTGCGGGGCCTGGGGCATCGCTACGGCAACACCCTTCTGGACGGGGCGCGCGTGCCTTCACCCGAGCCGGACATTCGTACCGTGCCGCTCGACATCTTCCCGTCGGGCGCGCTGTCGGCGATCAACGTCAAGAAGACCTGCACACCGGACGTTCCGGGTGACTTCGCCGGAGGGTCCGTTCAGCTCGAGAGCCGCGAGATCCCCGACGATCTCGTGTTCAACGTCAGTGTGAACGCCGGGTACAACACGCAGACCACGTTCCGCGGCATCCTGCACGAAGGCGGGTTCTCACGGTACGACGCCTTCGGCTTCGGCAACATCCCCCGGGCGCTGCCGAGCGAGATTCCCGACCACGCCCCGGCGAACCGCAACGCGCTGGACGACGAGTTTCGCCCGGTGTGGACCTCCGAGGACATCGAGCGGTTCGGCGAGTCGCTGTACACCGATACCCGGGTGCGCCGCGGTCGAATTGCGCCGCCAAATGGAAGCGGAAGCGCAACCCTGGGGTACGGATTCTCGCCCCACGAGGGGGGCAAGCTCGGCTTCCTGGCGTCGGCGGGGTACAGCAACTCTCACCAGACCTACCGTGAACGCTGGCGGTTCTACTCGGTGGCGGAGGAGGACGGCGAGTACGTGCTGCAGCCCCGCGTCCGCCTGGAGGGCATGCGGACGGTCCAGAACGTACAGTGGTCGAGTGTCGGCCTCATCAAGTACGAGCCCAAGAAGGATCAGAGACTCTCACTCCTCGGCTTTTACTCCCGAGACGCCGACGACGAGGTGCGCGAGCTGACGGGGACCAACTCCACCGACCACATCCGGACCACGCGCATTCGCTATGTCATGCGCTCGGTCTTGATGACGCGGCTCGGCGGGGAGCATCGGATCGCGAAAGCCAAGGGGCTGCAGATCGACTGGTTCGGCTCGTTCGCGCAGGCTCGTCGGGACGACCCCAGCATTCGGGACATGGTGTTCCAACGCCCGGCGCCTCCCATGGAGGGGCCCTACAGGATTCACTCCCAGGGCGCCAACAACATGTTTCTCGATCTCGTGGACAACACCGAGAGCGGGGCCGTGGATTTCACGATGCCCTTCAAGCAGTGGGGGCAGCTCGACGGCAAGGTCAAGGTCGGCGCTTGGGTCGAGGGCAAACAACGGGAGTTTCTGGTCCGGCGATTCGTCTTTCAGACCGTGTCGGGCGCCGAAGTGCCAAGCGGCACCGGTAACATCGTCGTCGATCGCACGATCGGCGGCGGCGATGCTGGCTCCACGCAGCCATTCTACGTGCAGGAGACCACGCAGCCCTACGACAGCTACCGGGCCAACCAGGAAGTCTACGCGACGTATGGAATGCTGGAGTTGCCGCTCGTGCGATGGATGAAAGTGAGCGGGGGGGCTCGATTCGAAGCCAACCGTCAGAACGTCGAGCCGTACAACCAGTTCACGGGGAAAACCGACGAGGAGCGCACGTCGAAGGTTCGTAACAACGATGTGCTCCCGGCTGCCGCGCTGACCTTCCCGGTGCGCAAGGACATGAACGTCCGCTTGAGCGGTGCGCAGACGGTCGCTCGGTCGGAGTTCAGAGAGCTGGCGCCCTTCCTCTTCTCCGACTTCGTGGGCGGGATCACCATGCAGGGGCAACCCGGCCTGAAGACGGCCCGCATCTGGAATGCCGACCTGCGGTGGGAGTGGTTCCCCAGCGCACAGGAGGTGGTGGCAGCCTCGGTTTTCTACAAGTACTTCGACGACCCGATCGAGCGGACGATCCGCCCGGGCACCAGCAACCTGGTCTCGACCTTCCGGAACGCCAAGCTCGCCTACAACGTCGGCGCGGAGCTGGAGCTGCGCAAGAACCTGGAGTTCGTGTGGAAGCGGCTCAGCAACTTCTCGGTGGGCGTGAACCTGGCGTACGTTCACTCCCGCGTGCGTCTCGCCGAAACCTGCGACGTACGCGAAGACCCCGAGTGCATGATCGAGGATGGGTTGGACGTCTCGACCTCTCGCATCCGACCCCTCCAGGGGCAGGCGCCGTTCGTGACCAACGCGTACGTCGACTACGACCGCAAGGACAGCGGGACCAACCTTCGCGTCCTGTACAACGGCGTCTGGAGCACGCTCGCGTTCGTCGGGGGCAACAACTTGCCGGACATCTATTTGCAGCCGATCCACCAGCTCGACCTGGTCGGTCGACAGCGGATCTACAAGGGATTGGGGCTCACGCTCCAGGTCAACAACCTGCTCAACTGGCCCATCCGCTGGCGGCAGGGACGCGAGGAGCAGCTCAACTACCAGTATTTCCCGGGGGCCACGATCATGGCCGGCGTGTCGTACGAGCTGTGAAGGTGGTCCTCAGGGCAACCCTGGCACGACGTGAGTGATCGCGTGTGTCGATGACGACTGTGACACAGATTTCGGGCCGTCGCCTCGCCCGTGTGACACACGGGGGCCATAAGAGCGGAGTCGGGCGGACCGGTTGGCCGCCCCTCGACGGGAGACTTCGCCAATGCAACGATTTACCAAGCTCACCTTCCTCCTCGCTCTGCCGCTGACGGCGGGATGCGCCGATGATGTCGACAACGAGACGAACGCATCCGCCGACTCCGCGGATGGAACCGCCACTGATTCGGCCGATACGGGAACGGCGACGGATCCCAGCTCGCCGACCACCGACACGGTCGACACGACGGCCACGGACACCACCGATCCCACCGACAGCGACACGGACTCGGAGACCGCGCCCGAGGGCTGTGCGGACGGGGACGATCCGAACGCGCCGCGCATGCCCCTGCCGGCCGAGATCACCGAACCGACCACGCTCACCTGCGACACCGTCTGGGTGCTGACGGAGCTGACGACGGTACGCGGCACGACGCTCACGATCGATCCGGGCACCACCGTGGTCGGCGCATCGTCGAGTGCGCTGGTCATCGAGAAGGATGCGCAGATCGAGGCCGCCGGTACCCCCGGCGGGCCCATCGTATTCACGTCGGCGCAGCCCAAGGGGCAGCGCCAGCGCGCCGATTGGGGTGGTCTCATTCTCCTGGGCCGTGCGCCCGTCAATCTTCCCAATGGTGTGGGCCAGGCGGAGGGTTTCGCCGATCCGCCGTCATACGGCGGAGACGACCCGGCGCATGACTGCGGCACTCTGCAGTACGTCCGCGTGGAATGGGCCGGGTTCGAGCTGGTCACCGACAACGAGCTCAACGGGATCACCTTCTACGCCTGCGGTACGGACACCACGGTCGACCACGTGCAGAGCCACATGGGATCGGACGACGCGTTCGAGTGGTTCGGCGGCACGATGAACGCCAAGTACCTGGTCGCGACCGGGATGAGCGACGACGGCCTGGATTGCGACCTGGGCTACACTGGAAAGCTGCAGTACGTGTTCGTCCACCAGGATCCGGCTGATCCGGACGCCAATCATGCGATGGAGTGGTCGAACGGACCCGACGACTTCACCGCGCAGCCGCTCACGAGTCCCTGGATCGCGAACCTCACCTTCATCGGACAGGGGGCCGGCGGCAACGCGGCGAAGAGCCACGGGTTCGTCTTCAAGGAGGGCGCCGAGGCACGGGTGACGAACTCGTACTTCACCAACGCCACGGGTTTTGGTGGTTCGTTTCAGGACGAGCAGACCCTCACCGTGGCCGACGCTGGAGGCATCGTGGTCGAGGGGACGTTCTGGAACGCTCACGGAGGCTTCGGAAGCCAGGGCTCGGGTCCATACTCGTGGACCGATGCCGAGTGGGGCGAGTGGCTGCTCGGCGGGGACGGGAACATGGACGGGGTCGACCTCGGCCTCGATGTCACCTGGACGGCGCCGAACATCCAGCCCGCAAGCGACAGCGCCGCCGCCGGCGGCGGCGTGGCCATCAGTGACGGGTTCTTCGACGCCACGACCTACGTCGGTGCCGTCGACCCCGAGGGTGAGGACTGGACCCAGGCGAGCTGGATCAACTACGCGGTCGACTGAGGACCGCACTGCGGTCTCGAGAGCCGGCCAGCCGAGGTGCTTGCGGTACGCATCGTTCATGGCAGGACGCCGAGGAGGTGACCGCAGGGATCTCGAGCGTGGCCCGAAAGACCCCGTGGGACGACGAGCACCTCGCCCACAACCCCATATGGTCACCCATGGCCCCGCCGGACCCCGCAACCGCCCGCCGGTGCGTCCCGCGATTCGCCCACTCGGAGCCCATACGTAAAGCACTTTCTTATCCGCCTCCTGGTCGATACCGTCCTGCCGACGGTCCGGTATCGCCGGTGGGTGCTCTCCTTCGCCGGTCCGATGTCGGTGCGTTTGGGTTACGACGCCCCGCGGCTCGCCTGCGTGAGCCGATGTTTCGCGCGTCGTGTCATGCAGTCCGTGCGCGCGCGGGTCAAGCGGCATCACGAGCTCACGTCCACGCCGGCGTCGTCACCGTGGTGCAGCGCTTTCGCTCCGACCTCGCGCTCTACGTTCATCTGCATTCGCTCGCCACCGACGGCGCCTTCCTCGATCTCGAGGGCGGCGCCTTGCGTTGGCTCGCCGCGCCCCCGCCGTCCGATGCGGACCTCCAGCACCTCCTCGCCGGCCTTCACCGCGATCTCGCCACCGGCGACGACATCGACCAGGGCATCGACCGCGCCGGCGACATCGACCCCGGCCTCTCCGGCTGCCTCTCCCTTTCGCTCGGTGGCCCGCCACCGATGGCCACCGCCACCGCGCCGCCCGTTCCACAGCCACTGACCGCCACCGTCTTTGGCATGTCGCTGCACGCTGCCACCGCCGTCGACGGTCG
>CAZYSW010000384.1:0-5952 GCA_964650105.1 uncultured Nannocystaceae bacterium | reverse complement strand
GCCCCCCCTCCGGTTGGGAGAAGGGAGACATCGCCCGGGACATCGCCGCCATCCACGATCCGACGGCGATCCCCCGCAAGCCCGGGCGCCCCGTGCCGCACGAGGCCGAGGGGGAGATCGAGCCCGAACCGCCCCGCAAGACGATCTGGGAGATCTTGCGGGCAGAGAATCACAAGGTGCTGGTGACCTTGCGAAAGCTGGAGGACACGGCGGTCGGCCGTCCCGACGAACGCGAGCGCCTGCGCGACGAGCTCGGCGAGCACCTGACGGCCAAGCGCCGGCTCGAAGACGAGGTCGTCTTCCCCCTGCTGCTCGACCATCCCGAGGTCCGCGAAGCCATGCTGGGCGCCCGAGACGAGTGGCTCGAGATCGACGAGCGGTTCGCCGCCTTGCGCGAGACGTCCCCGGTCGATCGCCACTTCAAGCTCGAGGTCGAGGTCCTCCATGGGCTGGTGGAGCACCAGATCCAGGCCGAGGAATCGGTGCTGAGCATCGCCGAGTCCCTCACCCCCATCGAGCAAGCGGTCGATCTCGCCGCTCGTTTCGCGGGCTAGCCGTCCGCGACGGAGGGGGTGGCACATCGGCGATGCCCTCCCACATCCTCGGTGCCGGGCGACGCCGATCGCACAACGTCGCACGAAAGTGGATCCGCCTCCCGGCCCGATCCACACGCGCAAACCGCCGCTGCTAGGATGGCGACCGGAATGTCGGCGTGCAGGGGGCTCCTGATCGGTTTGGGCGTCGTCGCCGTCTTGGGATGCCGGCGCGAAGCCACGACGACACCCGACCCGTGCGAGGGCGGGGATTGCCAGACCCAGTGCGAATTCGGGCCGCCGCCGTGCTGGAATCCGTTCGAGGACAAGACCATCACCAGCCACAGCCCCATCGCCGGCACGTTCCGCGACGATCTGAACGCCACCTGTCCGTTTCCCCCCGAAGAGGTCCCTCCCCTCGAGGCGCTCCTCGACGACTCCGCGATCCCGGAGTTCGATCGTGGGCGTGGGCGCAGCACGAACTACTCCTCCGGCAACGAGTACCTCCAGGATTACGAGCTCCATCGGCACCTCCTGGGCGTGCAAGGGGCCCTGTTCGAGTGCCTCGACCTCGCCGCCTGCTACCCCGAGGGCGAGTCCATCGGCACCGGTGAGCTCGAGTTTCGCTTCGAGCTCGAGCCCACCGGACGCGTGAGCGCCGTGTCGGTCCAACCCTCGCCCGAGCTCGATCGACCCATCGTGCGAGCCTGTGCGCGCCGATCGCTGTACGAGTTCAAATTCCCGAGCTGGAAGGGGGCCCGCATGGTCGTCGACTACCGGGTCCAGATCGAAGAATCGGTGTAGGCGACCTCCGGGGGCTCCGGTGGGGTCGTCGGGGCCTCACCGGTACTCGTGCTCGAACGGCCAACCGATCGGGTCGGTGACGAACAACCGGCCGGCCTGGCGTGCGAACATCCAGGCCCCGTAGACCTGCACCAGCACCGCGGCGACCACCAGCACCCGAAACCACCGCGAACGGGCCCCGCCTCCGAACACCACCGCGAGCAGGAACATCGGCAGCCAGTCCACCGCGAAGCGGTACGTGAACTGAAGCTGGCCGCTGTTCTGGTAGAGCAGGCTCGGCGCAGCGACGCCGGCGACCGCGAGCCACAGGCCCAGGCGCTGCGGGAACCGGCGACGCGCCCCGAGGGCGGCCCACATCCACGGCATCCCCACCGAGGCGGCCATCCCGTGGATCGACACCCGCAACCACGGGAACGAGGGCGCCACGACGGGCATCAGGGTGAGCAGGCAACGAAGATTCCGCTCCATGTAGGCCGCGGAGAACATCCCGATCTCTTGCATGCGGGGCTGCCAACGGATCTCGAGGAAGCGATGTCCGAACTCCAGTGGGTCGGCGAACCTCACCGCGTTGAAGGTCATCAACGCTGCGCCTACCGCCAGGAGGGGCACCGCGAACCACAGCGCCGCCTTGGGCACCCGTCCCGCTCGCCACCACTCGAGCGCCGCGAACGGTGCGGCGAACGCCATGCTGGGCCGGCAGGCGACGGCCAGCCCCAACCACAGTCCCGCCAGCGCGGGTCGCCGAAAGCCCCAGGCGGCCGACAGATGCAGGGCCAAGAACAAGGCACCGACGACCTGCGCGGTGAACCACACCCGCCCGTTGGCCGCCAAAAAGCACGCCGAGCTTCCGAACGTCCAGGCCAGCGCGGCCCACAGGTGCTCATTTTCGGCCGGTCCCGCGCGACCGCGCTCGCGGTCCATCAAGCTCCAGAGCACCACCGGGACGAGCGCCCCGAGCACGCAGGTCAGCAGCACGTCCCAGACCTTCGTGCCGAAGACCGCCACGAACGGAAGCATCACCACGGCGGGCCCGGGCGGGAAGCTGACGAACCACGTGTCTGCGCGTCGCTCGATCTCCGGACGGGGAATCTCGGTCCACCCTTCGCCGAGAACCCACCAGGTCTCGATCCGTTCGCGGCGCGCTCGCGCCGTGCAAGCCTCGGTCTTGCACGGATAGCCGCGGACCTCTCGACCATCGCGCAAATGCAGCGTCCACAGCACGGCCCAGTCGTCGAAGGTGTGGCCACGACACCGCCCGGCCGCGCGGTCTCGCGCGTCGCACCACCCCGGAGGCTTGCCGGGCAGCGTCCAGCGCCCCTCGAGCCATCCCTGGGCCATGTGAACGAAATGATTGTTCGCGCTGGGTCGCGTGAGCTGGCGTCCCGAGAGCACGCACAGGCCGAGCAGCGCCACACCGAAGACGATCAACGCGCGCAGACGAGGACGAAGTCGGGCCAGCATCCCTCAGGCGCCACAAGCATCGGGGAGATTGCCGCTGATCGTCGAGGTCCCGCCGAGCACCAGGAGCTGCGAGAGGAGCGCGGTGGCTGCACAGGTGGGGAGCTCGACGTTGTTCAGGACGCCGAAGTCGCCCCCCACCGCCGACAGAGTCGCCAACCCGCTCACGCTGGTCAGCTTCGGATTCGCCCGAATCGTGAGGGTGCCGACGACGACCTGCAGAGCGTCCACGCCGTCGAGGCTCTGCAGAGCCGCGTTCTCCCCCACGTAGAAGTAGCCGCCGACCGACGCGAGGCTTTCCAACCCGGCGAGGCTGGTCAACGCGTCGCACTTCCGGAGCTGAAATCCGCCCCCCACCGTCTCCAGGCCGGTCAGGCCCAGGCTCTGCAGCGCCGCGTTCTCGAGGACGACGAGGTGCCCGCCCACGCTCGTCAGGTTGGACAACCCGTCGAGCTGCACCAAGGAGGGGTTGCCCCGCACCACCATGCGGCCCCCCACCTCCTGGAGCGAAAACAACCCGTCCAGGTCGGTCAGAGCCTCGTTGCTCTGAATCCGAAAGTCGTCGCCCACGACTTGCAGGCTCGCCAGGCCATCGACGTCCGCGAGGGCGTCGTTGTTCAGGATGCGCATCGCCCCGCCCACCAGGGTCAGCGCCGACAACCCGCCGACGTGTACCAGCGACGGGTTGTCGGCGATCGACATGACCTTCCCCACCGTCTGCAGGCTCGTGAGCGAATCGATGCCCAACAGCTTCGGGTTGGAATCGACGAGCAGCCACCCCCCGACGCTCTGCAGGTTTCCGAACCCACCGATGCTCAACAGGCTCGCGTTGCTGCGAACGAGCAGGGTTCCACCGATGGAGGTCACGTTCACGAAATCGTCGAGGCTCTGCAGCGCCGGGTTGAACTCGATCCAGGCGTTGCCTCCGATGCTGCCGATCCCGGCGAACCCCGCCAGCGACACCAGCGACGTGTTCCCCTCCAGCCGAATCCCCTCGGTGACCCCGGTGATTCCGAACAACGGTCCCAGATCCAGCAACACCGGGTTGCGGAGGATCCGAATGTCCCCGACCGTCCCGGAGACCCCCGACAACCCCGAGAGATTCTGCAGCAGCGCGTTGTCGGCGATCTCGATGCGACCGGTGACGGTGTCGATGCCCGCGAGCGCGTCGATGTGGAGCAGCGACGCGTTCCCCCCGATCTCCACGCCGCCCACCGAACCGGAGAGCCCGGCCAGCTCGTCGAGATCGGTCAGGCCATCGTCGTTCCAGATGCGGAGTCGGCCTCCGATGCTCTGGATGTTCTGCAGCCCGTCCAAGTCGAACAACGACGGGTTGTCCTGGATGAACAAGAAATCCTCGATCGAGGACAAGGACGCGAGCGCTCCCAAAGACCCGAGTTGGGGGTTGCCGAGCACGTGCAGGTAGCCACCGAGCGAGGTCAGGGACTCCAGCCCGTCGAGGCTCTGGAGCTCGGGGTTGTCACGAACGTCCAGGAACCCGCCGATGGACTCCAGGCAGTGCAGAGGCTCCAGATCCACGATCCCCGGCACGCCGAGGATTCCGAGATCCCCGGTGACGGCGGTGTATCCCTCGAGCTTCAGGAGATCGGCCTCCGTGCGAACCGCCAGGCCCCCGAGCCACACTCCCCGGTCGCAGGCGGGCTCCCCGGTGCTCGAGCTGCTCGAATCGAGACCCGTCGTGGTGGTGTCGTCGGTCGCGGTGTCCGACAGCGTGACGGTGACCGGGCCCACGGTCGTGGCGTCGCTGGTCGGCTCGACCGTCGTCGGTTGCGGCCCGGTGGTGGCGGTCGTGCTGGTCGTGCTGGTGGCGGTCGTGGTGTCCGTGTCGGCAGTGTCGGTGCCCAGCGAATCACCGGTCGCCACGTCCAGGTCGGAGCGTCCACACCCCACCACCAGCGTCAAGCAGGCCAAGACGGCCGCCGCCGCCGGTCCAGTGCCCGTCACGGCGCCCAGTGTGACAGGACCCGCGGGCCCTGCAAAGCGTCGGGGGACACCACGCCAGCGCCATTGCCGCGGATCGGATCGTTCAGCGTGTCAGCTCCGCTCACGGACGCACACCGCCTGCGCGCCGTCCCACGTCACCAAGACGGGCACGATGCGGTTCTTCTTGCTGTTGAGGACCATGCGCTTGTCACCGAACGCGTCGCCGGGCGTGTCGCTCCAGTACAGCCCCTTCTTCATCATCTTGCTGTCGCCCAGCGAAGCCAGCTCGCCGATCGAGGGCACGCGCCATCCGGTGAGCCCTCCCGCCGTCAGGCCCTGGCAATAGGTCTGGGCCCCGGCGTGAGTGACCTTGCCGCTGACCGCTTGCGCCACGAGCAACGTATCGAGGGCTCGCACCTCGCGATCTCGCAGGGCGGACAGCACGACCGCCGAGTCCTCGAGGGTCGGCGCGTCGGCGGAGGGCTCGATCTCGATCGCTGGCGAGTCGGCGTCCGTGCGCTCGGGCTCGACTGCCGGGTCCTCGGCGCCCTCCGAAGGGGCCGATGCCTCGGGCGACGCCGCGTCGTCGCGCGCTTCGTCGTCGACGGCATCACCGGCCGGCGCGTCTTCGGGGGAGCTGGGGGTCGATGCATCGTCGGTTCTCGATGCGAGCGTCTTGCCGCGTCCCTGCGACGCCTCGGTCACGTCGGACCGCGCGCTCGCGTCGTCGTCGCCGCCGAGCGCGAGCGCCAGGCCACCGCCGCCGAGAAGCAGCACCACCACGCCCACGCCGACGAGCAGCGTGCCACGGCCTTGCGACGCTCCGCCTCCGATTCCCGCCGCCTG
This sequence comes from uncultured Nannocystaceae bacterium, assembly GCA_964650105.1. GTDB lineage: Bacteria > Myxococcota_A > Polyangia > Nannocystales > Nannocystaceae > CAZYSW01. The sequence continues at coordinate 367 of CAZYSW010000384.1, read as the reverse complement.
CAGGTCCCTCGAAGATTCGTCCACCGAGGCTGGGGGCTCGGGCGGGATCGCTTCGGCACGCACCGTCTGCGTCGTCGGTCGCGGCACCGGAGGCGCTCCGGCGTCGGAGGCGGCCGTGTCGGCCGGGATCGCTTCGGCACGCACCGTCTGCGTCGTCGGTCGCGGCACCACGCGAGGCCCGTCCGCGTCCCCAGCGTCGTGCTCGGGGACCTTGCCCACCAAGGAGTCGGTCCAGGCCGCGACCTCGTCGGCACCCACCGAGGCCGGCGTGGTGGCGCCGCCCCTCGAGGCCGGCGCACCCGCAGTCTCACCGGACGCGAGCCGCACCGGTCGCGGCGACGACGGTGGTGGCAACGACGGGGCGACG
>CAZYSW010000383.1:0-5958 GCA_964650105.1 uncultured Nannocystaceae bacterium | reverse complement strand
GTCGATGACTCGCGCGAAGTCCTCGAACCGACCGCTGGAGAGGATGGCTCCGATCGGCAGCTCGTCGTCGTCCGCAAAACCGATGAAGTCGACCCCGAACAGGATGTAGTTGTACTCGTCGATGAAGCTGCGGAAGTGAGCGCTCTCGATCTGCTCCTTTTCGCCCAGCAAGCCGTGCCCGTACTGGAGTAGCGCCGCCGGAGCCTGCGTCGCGCTGTGCGGGATCACGATCTCGACCTCGAATTGCGCCCAGGGGTGGTCCGGGTGCGGCTCGGGGAGCCCGTCGCTGCCGAAATGGAGGGTCGCTCCGGGATCGGGCGTGTCGAGGTACATCGGCACCGTCATCAACCCGTAGATCCGATAGGCGATGTGCTCCGTCTCCCAGTCGGTCTCCACGCTGGTGACTTCGAACGCCGGCCCCTCGTCGCCCAACAGCGCCAGCGACTCGTCCCGCATGTGCACCATCCACGCGGTGTTGTTCTCGCGGCTGCTGGTCGTGAAGTCCCAGGCCAGGATCAGATCGTCGCGGGGGACGCCGGCCTCCTCCAGCAGACCGAAGATGTTGGCGTACAGGTCCCGACGCCTCTCGACGCTCTCGTCAGTGGAGTCGAGATCGTCGCGCAGCGCCTCGAACGCCTCCGAGGGTTCCACGGGTCGGCCGTCGCCGTCGACCAATCCTCGGACGGCCACGATGTAGCGCCGGCCGTCCGCCAGGCGCACCGCCGGCCGGATCATGAACGTCCGTTGGCCATCGTCGCTGCCGGTGGCATCGAGGTCGACCCAGTGCGGGACCCGCTCTTTGGTCTCGGCATCGAGGAGCACCGTGGGCGAGTCATCCTCCAGCGAACGCTCGATGTCGATCGACGTGGGGACGCCCTCGAGCGACTCGGGCGTCACCCCGGGGAAGTGGGCCATCATCGGCACCCCCGACGAGAAGCCGTCCAGCGCGTTCCAGGGATCGGGCGCGGTCGCGGTGCCGTAGTAGTCGACGGGCATCAGCTCCGGCGCCAGGTCGAGCCGCCGCCCCGTCGGCGTACTGGGATCCTCGACCGTGTACACGTTGGAAGGAAACGGGAACGCGCAGTACGACGGGACCAGCGGGTCGCACCCCAGGCGCGGCCACTGCGGGTCCGGCAGGGGGCCCGTCGAGTCGGAATCACCCCCGCACGCCGCGAGCCCCCACATCGCCACGATCAACCCCCTCACGACTCTCCGCATGCGCATCGTCACCCCCTGCATCGCTTCTGTTGCAAGTCCCGGCCGGGCACATGCTCGGCGCGGGCGGCCGCGACTTTAGCGGGTGTGTCGTCCGCGACAAAGGCGGGCCGGAAAACCGCCGTCGGTCCCCGCGATCGAGGGGTCCTCGGCGACCTCGTCGGTGCGATGGCGTCGAGCGTCCGGCGCGCTCGTCGGTGCGCCACGACCCTGGCGCGGGGGGATCGCGGGGCGTGGAGATGGCCGCGCGACGTCGTCGCACCGGCCGCGGCTCGACGCATCATCGTGCGCCCGCACGACGAGGCCAAAGCGACTCCCCCCAGAACCCCGAGACCTCCCGGGGGAAGGCCACGTGCGTCCCCGGGGCGCCTCGCGGCTGCCCCAATCGGCGAGCCGCTTGCTCAACTTGGGCAGTCGCTCGATTGCTCGACTTGGGAACCGCCCGAAATCACTCGGCTTCGCGCGGGTCCTCCGGTTGCTTACGACGACGACCGAGGCCGGCCGACGAGACTCTCGCTCGCGCGATCGCCTCGATTCGACTCACGCACCAAAGAAGGAGAAGACCACCATGGGATTCGGCTACGCAGCCTTTCTGTTCATCCTCGGCATGCTCGGCGCAGCGAATCTGATCATCGCCAAGAAGCCGGACGCCAAGGACATCATCGCCAAGTTCTCGCCCTACCAGGGCTGGATGGGCGTGGCGGCGGTGTTCTACGGGACCTGGGAGCTCATCTGGTGCCTGGGCCTGATGTCGTGGCTCGGCGACGGCTTCGGCTGGATGATCTTGTGGATCACCTACCTCGCCAACGCGTTGTTGCAGATCCCGCTCGGCATCCTGCTCGGCGTGGGCACGGCCAAGACCTTCATCAAGCAAGAGCAGGCGATCGAGAAGCTCACGCAGGTGCAGACCAAGCTCGCGCCCTACCAGGGCACGCTCGGCCTCATCGCCATGGGCGTCGGCGCGTGGACGCTCGTCGCCACCATCTTGTTCCCGTAGCGCAGCGGCGTGCTCACCTCGGGTCTCGCAGCCCCGCCCCGGCGGTACGCCGCAAAACCCGAGGTGCTCACCCGCCTCGGTGATGCGTCACCGAGCTCTCCGAACATGCCAGAACGCGATTCAGCACCCCCTGCGATAGCACCCGCCAGGGGGGAACCCCCGCCGCGCCACCGCGACGGAGGCGTGCTTCGGCCGGGCCTTGCTATAGTCCTCCTCGACCGGAGGACGCAGACGTTGGGCAGCAGCAAGGACCCGGCCGGGGACGCGCTGGACCGCACCACCCTCCGACCTCGAGACGTCGCGAGGGGGCTGCGGCGAGGTCACCGGCTTCTGGTCATCGGCGAGAACCAGCACACGGCGCACCGACTGCCGCGCTCGGGCGAGGTGAGCATCGGTCGCTCCGAATCGGCGGACATCCAGGTCTCCGATCCGCTGATGAGCCGCGTGCACGCGCGCATTCACATCGGACCCCAGCTCATGGTCACCGATCTGGGCAGCTCCAACGGCACGAGGGTCCGGGGCCGTCGGATCCCCGCCCGGCAGCCGACGCCCATCGCCTTCGGAGACACGATCGAGGTGGGGTCGACGGTGGTGATCGTGCAGCCCGATCTGTCGGGCCGCACCACCGAAGACCTCGACGTGACCGACGCGGGCCTGAGCCGCGCACCCGACGTCGACAGCCCGATGGACCGCCTCCACGAGCTCGCCCGCCGGATCGCCAAGAGCCAGATCAACGTGCTCTTGCTGGGCGAGACCGGCGTAGGCAAGGAGGTCATGGCGCGACGCCTGCACGAATCTTCGAACCGCGCAGACAAGCCGTTTTTGGGCCTCAATTGCGCATCGCTCAACGAGCAGCTCTTCGAGAGCGAGCTGTTCGGCTACGAGAAGGGGGCGTTCACCGGGGCCGCTCAAGCCAAACCTGGCCTCATCGAAACGGCCGACGGGGGCACGGTGTTTCTGGACGAGGTGGGTGAAATGCCCCTGTCCACCCAGGCCAAGCTCCTGCGCGTCCTCGAGGAGCGTCGGGTGATGCGCGTCGGAGGCCTGCGCGCGCGGGAGGTCGACGTTCGGTTCGTGGCCGCGACCAACCAAGACCTCCAAAAAGAGATCGAGATGGGGACCTTTCGCGAGGACCTCTACTATCGGCTCAACGGCATCTCCCTGGTCATCCCCCCGCTGCGGGAGCGCCCGGGCGAAATTCCGATCCTGGCACGACGGTTCATCCGCGAGGCGTGCAGACAGGCGGGCTTCGACGTCGAGCCGGTGCTGTCGAGGGCGGCGCTGGACTGGATGGGCAGCTATGGTTGGCCGGGCAACATCCGCGAGCTCCGCAACGCGATCAACCGCGCGGTGCTGCTGGCCTCGGGCGGGACGATCCTGCCCGAACACCTGCAGTCCGAGGTGTTCACGCCGCGGACCGGGCGAGGCTCGGGGCGCCACGCCGATCGCACGGGCTCGAATTCCGTTCCGGTGGTGGTGCCGCCATCGACGGCCGACGCCGCCGAGCGGCAACGCATCCTCGATGCCCTCGCGGCCTGCGGCGGCAACCAGACACGCGCAGCCAAGCTGCTCGGGATCGCTCGACGCACGTTGACGAGCAAGCTCGACAAGCTCGGGATCCCTCGCCCCCGAAAGGATCGCGAGCAGGACGAAGCCCCCTGAAGGCCCCGTCGGCTCCGCACGCGAGCCCCCTCGAGATCCGCCGTCCTCGTGTCCCGCGTCTGCAACGTCGAGACGCGGGAGAACCGGTCCCGCCGCGGCGAGCCCAAAGTCACGCGACGCGCGATCGGTTTTGCCGAGGGGAACCTCCGGCGCGCCGCGGTGTCTCGTCTCGGTATGAGCCTTCCCTTGCTCTTGGTCTCGGTCCTGGCGCTCGCTCCCGCAGCGGCTAAATCCGACGTCCTCCCCCTGCGAAAGCTCCGCATCTACGAAACGGGGGTCGCGTACTACGAGCGTCACGGAACGCTGAGCACGGTCGACCCGGCCTCGCTACCGGTCCCCGCAGGCCACCTCGACGACGCCCTCAAGACGCTGGTCATCGTCGAGCACCAAGGACAGGCGAAGATCCGCAACATCGCGTTCGCCAGTACCGTCAGCGAAGCGCTGGCCAGGACGATGGCCGGGCTCCCGACCGACAGCGATGCTCCGCTGGACTTCGAGACCCTGTTGCGTAGCCTCGAAGGCCTTCCCGTCGACGTCAGGCTGGGCAAGACGTCGATCCGCGGTCGGCTGCTGGAGGTGCAGGGGCCCTTCCGCCCCACCCCTCCCCTCGGCGGGGACGCGGCCGGGCCGAGCCCTACCAGCACCTCCTGGTGGTCGACGACGACGGTGCGATCCGCAAGCTCTCCACCCGCGAGGTGACGTCGATCCGGCCGCGCGACGAGAGCACCCGTTTCCGGCTCCAGTTGGCCGCGGACACGCTCTCCTCGCAGCGCGCCCGCCGTCGCCAGGACCTGTCGGTGAAGCGTCGAAGGGCGCGGAAAGCTGGGCTTCGGCTACATCGCCGAGTCCCCGGTGTGGCGCGCCAGCTATCGCGTCGTGCTCGATCGCTCCGGCGAGCAGGGCCAGCTCCAGGGATGGGCGCTGATCCACAACGATACCGACGAGAGCTGGCGCGACGTGCAGATCGAGCTGGCCAACCGACGTCCGCGCTCGTTCTCGTATCCGCTGGCCGAGCCGCTGTACGCCGAACGCGAGCTGGTGACCCCCGAGGAGGACTTGCGGAGCGTGCCGCAGCTCGCCGGACGCACGGTCGGAGACATGCTCGACGAAAGCTACGGATACGGCTCGCTGGGGCTGATCCGGTCCGGGGCCGGGGGTGGATCCGGCGCCGGGATCGGCCACGGGCACACGGGCTCGATCGTCGAGGGCAGGCGCGTGGGCGCGGGCTTCGGCCTGGGAGACCTGGCGACCCTGTCGAGGGCCGAGGGTCACGAGAGCGGCGTCATGTTCGTGTACCGATCCCCCGAACCGCTCGATCTCGACGCCCACCACTCCGCGCTGGTCCCCATCGTGCAGGACGAGGTCGTCGCCGAGTCGATCACCTCGTTCGAGCCCAATGACACGACCGGACAGGCCGCGGCGCGGGTCGTCAACTCCACGGCGCGGACGTGGCCCGGCGGCACCGTCTCCTTGATCACCTCGCGCGGGGGGGCTTCTCGTTCTTCCAGGACGGCGGCTTCGTCGGTGAAACGACGATGGACCGGCTCAAGCCCGCCGAGCGGCGCTTCTTGCCCTTCGGCGAGGATCTGGATCTCGCGCTCGCCCGCACCGTGACGTCCCACGATCGTTCACCCCATGCTCTCCACCACGTCGACGGCGTGCTCGTCGAGCACCTCGTCGAGCGACAGACCTTCCGCCTCGAGCTCTCCAATCGCAGCGGGCAGCCGCGCAAGGCCTACGTGGCCCTCGACCTTCCTCGCCACGCATCGCTGGAGGGCGAAGAGCTCGACTGGGACGAGCAATGGCAGGTGCCCCTGGTGATCGTGTCGGTTCCGGCGGGTGAGCGCGTGGAGCAGGTCCTGAAGGTCGGTCGTCCGCAGACGATCCGGCGCGAGGAGCTCACCGTCTCGGCCCTGGAGGGGATCGCCGCACGCCCCGGCTGGCCCGAGCCGATCCAGGCCGCGCTCGCGTCGGCCCTGCAGGCCGCGAAGAAGCGCGACGCCGCCCAAAAGGAGGCGGACCTCCTCGCGCGCGAGCGGACCCGGGTCGGCGAGCGGATCGACCAGCTCCGCGCCGACCTCGTG
>CAZYSW010000382.1:0-5961 GCA_964650105.1 uncultured Nannocystaceae bacterium | reverse complement strand
GGGAAGCCACAGGAAGATGCAAGCGCCCGCAAGCGCGGCTCCGGAAGAGGCGACCGCCCAGCGTAGCCGTCGGGCGAGATCGGCGCTCGAGAGCAGGCTCGAAAGCCGTTCGCCGGCGCCGAGGCTCATCACCAGCACGGCAAAGCCGAGGCCGCACGTCGCGATCCCCAGGTGAAAGCCGAGCCCCAGGCCCGCCGAGAATGCTGCGGCGACGAACCACCGGCCGTCGTCATGCTGCTTGCCTCGCAGCAAGAGAAGGAGCACGCCCAGAAGCACGGCCAGGGCCGGCGCGTAGACCTCTGCAATGAGGGCGTTGAACCAAAAGACGGGGCCGGTCCCTACGAAGATCGACGACAACACCGCCCCGGAGGGGCGGACCCCCAAGTTGCGAACGACCAGGTACGTGAGGCCGACGGCGACGGCGGCACTGACGGCGCTGAAGGCGTTGATGACCCCCGCCGGATCCCCGGGCAACCAGGAGAACAGATGGGCGACCAACACATAGAGGGGAGCTCCGGGGGGGTGCGGAATTCCGAGGGTGTGCGCCGCGGCGACGAACTCCGCGCTGTCGTACCAGAACACCGTCGGGCACATCGTGGTCAGATAGACGCTCAGGCCGATGGCGACGATGAAGGCGACGGCCAGAACGTCCGTCTGCTTTTCGTCGAACCGCATCGGTGCAGGCAGAATACTACTTCATTCGGGCGCTCGGTTTTGCCCGCTCGCGCGTCGATGACATCGAAGCGCGGCGCCGTGTAAGATCGAGCCGTGCCCCGACAGGTCGGCTCGCCATCCGTTCGAACGATCGCCGTCGTTCTCGCTACGCTCCAGTGGCACTGCGGTGGTGCGGCCTCGACGTCCACCTGCGAGACGGACGGGGAGTGTCGAGACACCGAGGACTCGTCCTCCGACGGCACGGCCGGCGAACCGACGAGCGCAACGAACGACCCGACGAGCAACCCGACCTCCGAATCGAGTACTTCGACGACCGACGCCACCGGCGGGAGCGAGACGTCCGCGTCGACGGACGGCTCCACGACGACAGGCGTCGATCCTGCGATCTGGTGGGACTGCGCGTGGTCGCACCGCACGTCGCTGTTCGTCCTCGGACCCGCGGGTGACGAGATCTTGGAGGAGTTCCCGGTCCCGGTCTCGCCGAGCTCCGCCTGGTTCGATTTCGACGCGGCCGACGCGGAGGGAGTCGACCTCCGGTTCGTCAGTGAAGCGGGAGACGTTCTTCCACACGAAATCGAATCGTGGAACGCGGGCGTCGGGCACGTGGTGTGGATCCGTGTTCCCATCATCCGTCCGCACGGCCAGGCGACCCGAGTCGATCTCTACTACGGCAATGGCGCTGCCACCGACGCGCAGGCGCCCGAGGACGTTTGGGTCGCGTACACGCGCGTCTGGCATCTCGGAGCGTCGATGATCGACAGCGCGGCGGGCAGCAGTCTGGCGGGCATGGCGACCCCGACCGAAGGTCGGATCGGATGGGCGGTGTCGTTCGAGGACCCCGACGAGGTCCTCTTCGAGTCGCCTCCAGGTCTCGCGGCCTCGCTCTTCCAGGACGGCGCCACGCTGTCGGCCTGGATCCGCCCCTCGGGGTGGGGCGAAGCGGGTCTCGGGCGGGTGGTCGAGCTCGCCAGCGGGTTGCAGGGCGCCGGCGGTTGGGCATGGTTCCTCAGCCAACCCGACGCCGGGATCGCATTCGTGCGCGGTCATGCGGACAACGAGGGCGCCTGGGTTTACCCCGGCAGCGTGTCGCTCGATGTTTGGACCCACGTGACCCTCTCGTACGACGACGCGGAGTCGACCTCGGCTCCGGTCGCCTACGCCAATGGAAAGGTGGTCCCGACGACGCAGGTCGAGACGCCTCAGGGTGCCCTGCAGTCCGACGCGACGGAGCCGTTCACCATCGGGCGGGGATCGTTCGACGGTGCTGCCCGCAATTTCACGGGCGCCGTGGACGAGCTGCGGGTACGCGGCGTGATCAGCTCCGAACGGTGGATCGTGGCCGAGCATGCGTCCATGCGCGGCGAGATGGTCGTCGCTGGGGCCGTGGAGACGGCACCCGAGGCATGCACGCCCTAGCAGGGCCACCTCGCTGAGCGGCGTTGGCCGCGGGTGCCGTCGAAGCCTTCCAGGCAACGCCGACGGAGCCCCCCTTGGGGCTTCGACACGAACGAGGCTCGTGCCGCAAGGGGGTCTCGGCTCAGGGGATCGTCACGTTCGGGTCGGGGAGGCCGCGGGCCGCGGCATGAGCCTGGTAGACCGTTCGGGCCAACTCGCGGTGGCCGTGGCGAAGCAGGAACTGGATGAAAAGATCGGCGATCTGGCCGTCCTGCGGATCTCGCTGCATGGCCTCTCGGAAGCGCGAAACGGCCACCTGGGGGCGACCGGCGAGGTCTTCGAGGACGCCCTCGGCGGCGCGCGGCAGGCCCCAGTCGGGGCGGATGGTGCGGGCAACCGCGACGTGCTCGGCCGCCTCCTCGAGCTGGCCCTCGCGGAGCAGGTGGATCGCGAGCCACATGCGGGCACGTGCGTTGTTCGGTGTCACTTCCACGGTGTGCCGCACGATCGTCGGCTCGTCGCGGTAGCGAAGGGTATGGGCGATCGACAGGACGGCCTGCGCCGTCACGAAGGCGACGAGCGCTGCATGGGCGAGAGCCGGCCGAACGCGTTCGTCCTGCAGGAGCCGGTCGATGCCCACGCCGGCCGCCAGCGCGATCGCGGCGCTCGGAAGGTAGAAGAGCCGATCGGCGAACAACGCCGGAAGGACGAACAGCAGGTTGCCGACGAAGATCGAGGTCCCGACGATCCACGCCACGACGGTGAGCACGGCGGCGCGTTTGCGTTGCCGCCAACCGATCCACGCCCATCCGACCGTGCAGATCGCCCCGATGAAGGCGTCACCCCACGAAAGGTGCTCGCCCACCCCGATCGCGGCATGTGCATAGTCGGCGCTCAGCGGCCCGCCCAACACGGTGATGCGGTGGTAGCGTCCGATGAGCGCGACGGCGGTCGGGGCTCGCTCGACGAGGTCCACATCGACCAGGGGATTGACGAAGGCGGGGATCTGCGTCCCCAGCCAGGCGCCCAGGGCCTGCGCTCGCCAGGCGAGGATGACGAGGGTGCACACGCCCATCGCCGCCAGGAGGATCGTCTGGCGGACTCGGTGTTCACGCGGCAGATCGGTGCCCAGGAACACGAGCGCCGCCGCGGCCCAGGCGAACGCCAGGACACCACTCTCCTTGGAGAGGAGCGCCAGCCCGGCCAGCAAAACGGCCCACACGCTCCCTCGCACGAACGCCAGGACGGCCGTGAGCACGAACAGCGACGACCAGAGATCGGCCGCGCCCACGCCGGTCGCGACGGCGTCGACGTGTACGGCCAGCGGCGCGAACAAGAGGGCAGCCAGGGCGGCCGCGCGCTCCGGGAGGCGGAGGGTCCGGCCCAGCGCAAAGACGGTCCAGATGCAGGCGACGTGCAGCGCGATGTTCAGGAGCGTGAAGGGGACCGTGCCCGGCCCCAGACGCCACACCAGCCACCAGGTGAGGACCGGCCACGGGCGCCAGGACTGAATGCTGCGGAACGCCCCTCGTTCACACCAGAAGTTCGAGGTGAAGACGAGCTCGGGATCGAAGGGACCCGTGACGCAGACCGAGCGGTCGATCGCTTGCGCATCGTCGATGACGGGGGCACCGCCCAGATCGAAGGACGCGATGACGAGACCGATGAGCATCGCCGCGTGCGCGACCCGTCGCCACGCCCCGTGCCCGTCTCCATCCCTCATGCGCCCCCCTCAGCGGCGGACCGAGCCGCAGGGCCCCCTCGGTCGACGCGCCACCGTCGGTGGACGTCCCGCGCCCCGGTGGCCCCCTTCCCGACGACGCCGGCCGTGTGGGTCGTCGCTCGAGCCGTGATGAGCCTTTCGGTCTCGCGCCTCGCCGACGCTGCCGACGGCGTTGTCGAGCCCCGCGACCTCCACCACGGATTGCTAGCCGCCCTTGACCACCGCGGAGCCGCCGTCGGCGACGGTGATCTCTTGCTTGACCGTGGGGCGGTCGTCCCACTTGAACTCGACCTTGTGCTTGCCCGGCGTGACCTTGAAGCTGGCGATGGGCGTCTTGCCGGCGAACTTGCCATCGACGAAGACGTTGGCCGGAGGCACGCCGGGGTTCGTCCCGATGCGGAGGATGGCGGTCTTGGCCAAAGACTTCGGCTCGGTCGGCGTGGACGAGCCACCGCCCGACGAGCCACCGCCCGACGAGCCACCCTTCGACGAGCCACCGCCCGACGAACCGCTCTTGGACGAGGACGTGGTCTTGGTGCCTCGCTCTTTGCGAGGCTGCGGGTTCGAGCCACCGCCGGAGCTCGCGGGCTCGGGGGTGGGGTCGGCCTGCGCGATGCGCCCGTCGGGCACCAGGACGATGCGAACGTTCTGCGTGGGCTCACCGGTGAACTCCAGCGGCATCCGCTGCGGCTGATACCCCTTGGCCACCGCCTCGATCTCGTAGGCCACTCCGGCAGCGCGGGTCAGCTTGTACTGCTTGCCGCCACTGCCGATGCTGCTCGCCTTCCCCTCCACGATGAGGTTCACCGCGGCGCCCGGTGGATCGGTCTCCAACACCAGGGTGACGTCCTGATGCTGCAGGTTGAACTGCAGGCTGTTGGCCCCCGCAGCGATGTCGAGTTGACGCTCGATGGGAAGGTAGCCTTCACGCTCGATCCTGAGGGTGTGGGCACCGGGCGTGAGCTTGGAGAACACGAAGGGAGACTCGCCCTCGGCCGCCTGACCATCGACGGAGACCGTGGCCTTGGCGGGTGACGTCTGGACGGTCAACGTGGCGACCTCCGCGGCGGCGGCCGCCTGCCCGCCCTCTCCTTGGCTGGCATCGGCGACCGCACCGGAACCGCTAGCGTCGTCCTGCTTGTTCTTCCACCACAGGTAGCCGAAACCCGCGCCCATCAAGACGACGACGGCGGCGAGCATGCCGATGATGAATCCCGCGCTCGACTTGCCCGCAGGGCGATCGTCGTAGTCGATGGGCCGCAGCGCGGGCATGGCCTGCGTGCCGCCCGGTCCCATTGGCGGGCCACCTCCGGCCGCCGCAGCGACGGGCGGCATCGCGGCCGCGGCCGGTGCGGCGGGGAGCGGGTGGTGGGCGGCCGGATACTGCCCGGGAGCAGGAATCGTCGTCGACGGCGACGGAGCCGACGGTTGCAGCGGTGGGGCATGACGCGGGCCCCCCATCATTCCCGGCATGTCGGGCACCGTGGCAGCCGACGGAGGGACGACGGTGACCGAGGGACCATGGGCGGGCTGCCGGGGCGCGGGCTCGCGCGGGGCCGCCACCTCGCCGCCCACCTGGCCCTGCTCCTGCGCGGTCTTGGTCCCCACGTCCTGCGCCACCGCGATCGGGCGGGCGGGTCGCACGGGTTCGACCGATCCGGGCGGCACCGCCGTCTTCGCAGCCTCGCCCTCCCCCTCGAACAACCGGGTCTCGAGCTCGTCGTCGTCCCAGTCGAGATCGCTGCTCGCCGGCGCGGAGCTGGCCGCATAGCTCTGGGTCGCCTTCGGGCGCGCGTGCGGCCGCGCCTCGCTCGCGGATGCATCGTCCATCCCCTGCCCGGGCCGCGTGGGCTTCTTCTTGCCTCCGGGGGGCGGAGGAAGATTCGGCCGCGCCGTGGTCATCACCATCGTCTTGCGCTTCACCTTGCGGGGACGCGAAGGCCCCTCGCCCGCACCGGCGTCCGGTGGGCTCGGTTGCGCCGCCCGGCCGGGCGGTGGCGGCGGGTTCGTGCGAGGAGGAGGAGGAGGGGGTGGACCACCAGGACCCATCATCATCGTCTTCCGCGGTGGCCGCGACGGGAGGACCCCATCGGGGCGGTCTGCCGATGCAGGTGGTTGTGAAAGCGCCTTGTCCTTTTCTTTCTCGAGCTCGATCTCGCGGGCGTACT
>CAZYSW010000381.1:0-5963 GCA_964650105.1 uncultured Nannocystaceae bacterium | reverse complement strand
CGTTCCCCTTTTCCCGGACCGCGAGGCAGCGTTCGGCCAGAGCAACCGCACCGGTGGGTCGCCGGTCTTCGAGCGCCACCTGAGCCAGCCCACACAGCGAGTAGCCCAGGTCGGGGTGCTCCTTGCCCAAACTGGCCTCCGCCAGCGCCAGCGCCCGTTCGTAGCGTTGTCGGGCCAGTGCCCGCTCGCCCAACGAAAGGTGTACCGAAGCCAGATTCTCCAGGCTCGAGACGATGTTCGGGTGATCGGGCGGCAACGCCTTCTCCCGGATTGCCAGCGCCCGCTCGTGCAACGCCTTGGCCTGCTCGTCCTCGCCCAGCGCATGATGGATCCCCGCCAGGTTGTTCAGCCCGTTGGCGACGTCAGCGTGCTCGGGGCCCAGCGCCTTCTCCCAGATCTCGACCGCCCGCGTGATGATCCGCTTGGCCTCCTCCCACTCTCCGGTCGCCTGGAGGATGCCGCCCAGATTGCTGAGGTTCGCGGCCACGTGGGGATGCTCGGGCCCCAGCGACCGCTCCCGGATCTCCAGCGCTCGCTCGTAGAGCTCCCGCGCCTCGTCGTAGTTTCCCATCGCGAGGTGGACGTTCCCCAGGTTGGCCAGGCTTCCGGCCACGTCCGGATGATCGGGCCCCAGCGACCGCTCCCGGATCGCCGCCGATTTGGCGTAGAAGGCCTTCGCCTCCTCGTGCTCCCCCAGCACGGCATGCACGCTCGCGAGGTTGTTGAGCGCCATCGCGACATCCGGATGGTCGGCACCCAGCGCCTGCTCGAACATCGTCAGCGCCCGCAGGTACACCTTCTTCGCCTCGTCGTATTGCGCCGCGCTGAAGTGCACTGCGCCCAGGTTGTTGAACGTCATCGCCACGCTGGGGTGGTCGAGCCCCAGCGTCTCCTCGTCGATCTCCAGCACCTGGGCATACAGCGCGAGCGCCTCGTCCAACTCGCCCTTCGAACGGTGCAGCACGGCCATGTTGTTCGAGTACGCGCTCATCCGCAGCCCCCGCTCCTCCCCCAAGGCGCGCAGGGCCACGCGGGCGTGCTTGCCCCATCGAAACCCGTCCTCGCTTCGCGCCATGCGAGAACCCACCAGGTACATCAATTTCAGCGCGGCATCGGCCGAAAGCTCGACCAGCCCCCGCTCGGACGCCTCGAAGAACGCGGCTTCCAGCTCGCGCTCGGCGTCGGCATAGCTCCCGGTCTTGCCCAGCAGCTCGCCGAGCTCGACGCGGGCAGCCGCGGTCACGGGGACCCATCCCAGTGCCTCGGCCCGAATCAGCGTCGCGCGGGCTCGCTCGATTCCCTGCTCGTAGCGCCCCGCCTCCAAGAGCGCCCGCACCTGCGCGAGGTCGGCCCGAACCCCCCGTAGCACCTCGCGCTGCTCGGTCGGGGGCGGGTCCGCTCGCGCCAGCCGGTCGGTATCGCGGCAGCCCTCCGGCGACGGGAGCCCTGCCGCCGCAGGCACGGCCCGGTGCACCACGCTCGCGTCGGCCTGGGTCAGCTCGTTGACCAGCGCCGCCAGCTCCATCTTGCGCTCGTCGAGACACCACACCGCACGATCGTGCGTGTCGGCGTCCCACACCGCGTGCAGCGACGCGTCCAGACACGCCCCCGTCCTGGCCGCCCGCCAGGCTTCGGCGTGCCGGTCGAGCCATGGCATCACCTTCTGCGCCGTCACCTCCGCATGTCCGACGCCCGTGCCCGAGAGCGCGGCCTCGAGATCGCTGCGGGCCTGGGCATTCCAGACCGCGTCGATCTCCGCGCCCGCCGCCTCGCACTGCGCCGCGATCCGTCGGCGCTCGAGCGCACGCTGCCCCAGCATCGCGGCCACGGCCAACCCCACCCCCGCGACCGTCATTGCGCCACGCCGCAGCCACACCCGTCGCTCGGCACGACCGAGCGCCGCCAAACAGGCCTCTACCGACGGCCAGCGATCCTCGGGGCGCGGGGCCAATCCTCGGGCGATCACGGCGTGCACCGGCCGCGGCACGTTCGAGCGCGGCCTCGGCGGAGGCCCCTTGGACTTCTGCTCCAGAAGCGGTGCGGCCCCCCGGGCATCGAACGGGCGGCTGCCGTACAACGCCTCCCACGCCGTCACACACAGCGAGTACAGATCCGTGCGCGCGTCTGCCGTCGCCCCGGCGTGCTGCTCGGGAGCCATGTACGCGGGCGTCCCCATCACGGTGCCGAGCTGGGTCAGTCGCTCGTCGGGCACCTCGGGGCCGTATCCCGACGACCCCGACTGCGCGTCCCCTGCCGCGCGGGCGAGCCCGAAGTCGGTCATCCGAACCCGACCGTCGCTGCCCACCAGGATGTTCGCCGGCTTCACGTCGCGGTGGATCAAGCCCGCGGCGTGGGCCGCCGCCAGGCCGTTGGCGGCCGCCACCAACACGCGAAGCACTTCCCGCCATGCCCGTGGTCCGGCGTCGAGCCAGGCCCGAAGATCGCTGCCCTCGACGTACTCCAGCGCGATCGCGACTCCGAAGGGCGAGTCCTCGGCGTCGTATACCGTCACCACGTTGGGGTGCGCCAGGCGAGCCAGCGCCTGCGCCTCCCGTAACAGGCGTGCTCGCGCCTCGTCGGAGGCGGCGCGCGGACGGACCAGCTTGAGGGCGACCTCGCGTCGCAGCTTCGGGTCGTACGCCCGCAGGACCAGTCCCATCCCGCCGCGGCCGAGCGGCTCCACCACCACGTACCGCCCGATGACCAGCCCCGGAGTGGGTTCCGCTCCCGGCTCGTCGAGCTTGCTCCGCGTCGGCGTCCCGTCACCGATCAGCACCGTCGCGGGCTCATCGTCGGCGCTGCGCTGACTCTCCACCCTCGAGATGTTAGCAGGGGATCGGAACGTCTCGCGAGACGAAGACACCGTCCCCGCCGACGCCCGCTGCGTTGCTCGACGCCCGAAACGCGCCCGAGATCTTTGCGGCCTCGCGCCTTGCCATTGCCGACGACGACGACGTTTCTCACCCGGCGCGACGTGTTTCGACCCCGTGCCGGCGCCGGCACGCACCGGCCCGCAGTCTGGTCCGCAGACCTTCGATCAGGGGTCGGGCGCGTCTCGGAGGAACCACTCGTGGATCGGTGCCTCGTCGCAGCTCGCCCGTAGCGAACGGTGATTTCCGAACTCGTAGCGAACGATCGCCTGCTGCCAGTGGACGTCGAACGGGTGCTGCTGCCCCATGAAGACCGCGAACGCCGGGCCGCCGTCCGCGGGCGTCACCTGCAAGAACTGCGGGCCCGGATCGGACGCTGTTGCACAACACTCGACGGCATACCCCGCGCAGTGACATTTCGGCTCGGCGACGATCTTCTCGAAGGGCGCGTCCATGCCCGCGTCCGGCAAGCTCCAACCCGCCATGTAGAGCGGACGCCCGCCTTCGTCCGCCTTGATGGTCAACCAACGCGGTCGGCAGGGATCGTTGATGCCGTTTCCCTCCATCTCGAAGGCGATTTGCACACACTGCCCGTCGAGATGCTCGGGAGGCTCGACACCGGAGGGCCCGAACGTGAGCGTCCACTTCGCGTTGCACGAGATCGGCTCTTCGGGACACTCGGACGTGGGACACACGTCGAACGTCCATTTGCCCGGGCCGACCTTGTGCAAGAAGCCATGCTGGAACGTGGGCTTGCCGTCGCAGAGTTCCGCGACCTCGAAGGTCATCTCCGGGAGCTGTCGAATCGGACACTCGGGAAGCGCTTCGCTCGAGCTCCCGTCGCCGGGATCGACCCCCGTGTCGCTCGTCATCGCATCGGTGGTGGTGGGCAGCGTATCGTCGCCGCTCTCCGTCCGTCCGGGGTCGGTCGGGTCCGGGCTGGTCTGGCTGCCTGGCCCCGGCCCCGACGTCGACACCGAAGTGGTCACCGCCTCGGTGTCCCCTTCGCCGTTCGTCCCGTCGAACGCCGGATTCGGAATCGTGCACCCGGCCACCAACCCCGTCACCGCAAGCCAACGCACGTGCATTCCAAGAGGCTACCCCACGCCGGCGACCCGAGCATCCGGGTCCGCACCGTCCTCGTGGCCCCCGGCCTGGGGCACTGCCCCCACTCGACCGCCTCACTGCCAACGAAAAACCCGGAGCGCCACCGCGAACCCCACCAGACCCCAGGCCCCCAAGACCGCCAGCTCGGGGCCGACGCCCGTCAGTCCCTGCCCCTGGTTGACGACCGCACGCAAGGCGTCGTTGAGGGCGGTGAGCGGAAGCGCGCGAATGAACGGCAACGTCAGGTCGGGAAACCGCTCGTAGGAGAAGAACGCACCCGACAGCAGCCACATCGGCAGCATGAACAGATTCGCCCAGCCCGACGCCACCTCCGTGCTGGTCGGCCGCGCCGCGATCAACAGTGCCATGCCGGTGAACGCCAAGGACCCCCACACCGACACCACCGCCAAAGCCAGCAACGAGCCCCGCACCTCCACGTCGAACACCAGCCAGCCGAAGCCCACCAGCACCACGATCTCCACGATCAGAAAGGCCAGGCGCGAAAGCATGTACGACAAGAGGAAGTGCGCCCTGGACATGGGCGTGGCCGCCAGACGCTCGAGCAGCTTTCGCTTGCGTGCATCGACCACCGAAAAGCCGATCCCCCACACCGCACTGCCCATGATGTTGAGTCCCACCAGGCCCGGCACCAGAAAATCGATGTAGCGCCCCCCGGGCTCTCGCGTGTGCTGGTCGACAGCCTCGATCACGTCCACGCGCCCCGCCCCCCGCTGGATCGCCGCATCGGCCGCGAGCCGGGCCGCTCGTCCCTCGGCGCGCGTGGGATCCCACCGATAGACCAGCGGCTCGCCCTCGCGCTGGGGCAGCAGGACCAACAGGTCGAGCTTGCCCGAGGCCAGCGACGCCCCGGCCTCGGGCGCCGGCAGCACGACCGTCTCGATCTGCGCGTCCTCCTCGAGCGCCCGTACGACGGCCTCCATCCCGGGCCTCCCCTCGACCACACCCACGGCATTCGCCGCCGGTGGTGCCTCCCGAAAGGCGATCCCCAGCGCCACCGCCAGCACGATCGGAAACCCGAACGTCCAGAACACCGCCCCCGGATCGCGCACGAACTCCAAGAACCGCGAGCGCGTCAGCTCGACCAGCGGATGACGGTGGTCAGTCGTCACGCAACGCCCTCCCCGTACGCTGCACGAACACGTCCTCCAGCGTCGGCTCGTGGCTGGTCAGGCGTCGAAGCCGGGCCCCCTGGCGCTCGATCTCCGCCAGCAAACGCGGCAGGCACGTCGCCAGATCGTCCACCGTGAGCACGTACGTGACCCCCTTGCGATGATGACCTGCGACGCCCGACACCCCCTTCAGCGCGTCACCGTCGAGCGCGCCCTCCACTTCCAGCTCGACGATCTGACTCGCGCCGAGCGACGCCACCAGGGCCATCGGCGTGTCCTCGGCGATGATCCGCCCGTGGTCGATGATCGCGACCCGGTCGCACAGCCTCGCCGCCTCCTCCATGTAGTGCGTCGTCAGGACTACCGTGCCGCCGCCGCGTTTGAACGTCTCGATGACCTCCCAGATCGCCAGCCGAGCTTGCGGGTCGAGCCCCGTGGTGGGCTCGTCGAGAAACAGCACCTCGGGGTCACCGACCAGTGCACAGGCCAGAGCCAGGCGCTGCCGCTGCCCTCCCGACAGCTTGCCGACCCGCGCGTGGCGCTTCTCCTGAAGGGACATCAGCGCGATGGCGTCCTCCACGCGACGCCCCTGGTCGTAGAAGCTCCGAAACAGCCGAACCGTCTCCTCGACGGTCAGTAGCTCCGAGAGCTGCGTCTCTTGCAGGGCGATCCCCAGCCGCTGCCGTAGCGCCGTGTCCTCGCCGCGTCTCCAGCGGAGCCCCAAGAGCTCGACCTCCCCGGCGGTGGGCGCGGTGAGCCCCTCCATCATCTTCACCGTGGTGGTCTTGCCGGCCCCGTTGGGACCCAGCAGCCCGAAGCACTCCCCCGCCGCGATCTCGAGGTCGATGCCGTCGAC
>CAZYSW010000380.1:0-5967 GCA_964650105.1 uncultured Nannocystaceae bacterium | reverse complement strand
CTGCTCGCGCAGCCGGTCCCCGACGATCTCTCGTTGCCTCTGGAGGCCGACGACGCCGCCTCCGAGCAACGTGCAGACGAGCCGTCCCGCGAACCGGAGCGGGTGGGCACCGATCGCCTCACGCTCATCACCCGCTTGCGCCCCATGGAGAAGATTCGCCTCGCGCTCTTGGGGAGCGCGTTCGAGCGCTCGATCCTGATCCGTGACAGCAACAAGGCGGTCGCGCTCAGTGCCATCCACTCTCCCCGCGTGCGCGAGAACGAGGTCGTGGCCTACGCGGCCAACCGGACGCTCAATCACGACGTCGTGGCCTACATCGCGCGCCGACGGGACTGGACCAAGCTGTACGCGGTCAAGCTCAACCTGGTGCTGAACCCCAAGACGCCGATGTCCGCCGCCATTTCCTTCCTCGGACATTTGCATGCGCACGATGTCCGGAAGGTCGCGCATTCCAAGAACATCCCATCGGCTCTGGCCCAGGCGGCCAAGCGCAAGATCGACCAGCGGCGCTGAGCGACGAAGAGGGGTGAACGGCGTCTCTACCAGCACTTCGAAAGCGCGCGACCTCGAGCCCGCATGGCTTCGGGCCCTCGATCGCTGGGGCGGTCTGCTCGTCCGTCCACGGACCACCGCGGCGCGGCTGCACCCCGCCGAGGGGGAGCGCGATACCTGGGCGCTGGGGTTGTTGTATCTGCTGGGCTCGGAGGTCTACGGGCTGGTGGAGGCGGTGGCCGGGTTCGCGGCGATGAAGGACTCGAGCAGCCTGATGATGTTGGGCGGGCAACTCGCCTGGGCGCTCGTGCCCCCCCTCCTCACCCTCGTCGTGGCGGAGACGCTGCTGGGCCCCGCGCGCGCGTACCGACGTGCCGTGGCCCTCTTGCCGCTGGTCGTGATCGGCGCGGTCGCACATGCACTCCGGCAGCAGGGCGTCACCCTTCCGGCACCGTCGTGGGCCGTCGAGGTGATCGGGGGCTCGGCGGGCGTGGCGTTGGCCGGGTGGATCCGGGGTGCGGTACCCCCCCGAAAAGAGGACGTGTCGTGAAGCTCGAACGCATCGTGGGTCTGGTGCTGGTCGCCGGGCCGCTGCTGATCGGCGGGCTCGATGCGTACTGGGGCGCACGCCACTGGTCGAGCATGTGGCGGTTGCCGCCCGAGGACGCCTTTCGGATCACGATGCTCGACGGCCGGCCCGTCACGCCTTCATCCTTGCGCGGGAAGGTGTCGGTGTTGACGTTCTGGGCCACGTGGTGCGGCGTTTGCCGATCGGAGCTCGTCGATCTGGATGCGCTCGACGACCGCTATCGCGATCGTCCGGACGTGCAGTTCATCGCCGTCAACAAAGAGGGCACCAGCTTGCCCGAGGCCCGTGCGCTCGTCGAGGCGTACCGTCGCCAGCGTGGCCTCGACCTGCCCGTCGCGCTCGACGACGGGTCGATGGGACGCAGCTTCCGTGTGAAGGGCACCCCCTACACGGTGCTGGTGGATCGACAGGGCGTCCTGCGACACGTCCATCAGGGTCGCGTCCGCAATGCGACCCTGCAGCGGGAGATCGACGAGCTCCTCGCGGAGTGACCGGTCAGGGGGCGAGCATGAGCTTCTGACCCTGGACGCTCAGGGATCGCACGGGAATGCGTTCGCCGGCGCGCAGGTGGGTCATGCTCCTGATCGACTCGATCTCGAGGTCCTCGGGCAGTGCAATCACGAGGTTGTAGGCGTCGTGATCCCCCATGCTGCCGATGGTGGTCGGCAGGGTCCGCACGCCGTCGGGGGTTTCCACCTCCACGCTGTCCACCAGCCCCGGGGCCCGACCGACCGTGTTGCCGGTGGTGACGAACCAGTGCTCCTCGCCCGCGTGCGGCTCGACGAGCCCGACCAGGATCGGTTGGGCGGGGTCGGGCGCAACACCCTCCGTCTCCCAGCTCGTGATCTCCCGGATGAAGGGCACCACCTTCGTCCAACCCCAGTCGGAGACCCACGTGTTGCCGCAGTAGGTCATGTAGTCCTTGGCGTTGTTGGGGCTGTGCAGGCCGTAGGGTTCGAGCGCCTCGAAACCCCACACCCCGATGTCGCCGCCCTCGTACGGATACGACGGATCGGTGCCGCCCTCGGAGCCATTGCAGTAGATGTGTCGTCGGCCCTGGTTGTGCCCGACCTCGTGCACGAACGTGTTCGCCGTGGAGGTGATGCTGCCCGAATACCAGCGGCCGACGGCCACCCGACTCCACGCGTTGCTCTGGCTCGGGAAGCTCGGGATGTCGATCGCCTGACCGCCCACGCCATCGGGCCCACCGTCGCAGGGCCGCACCACACCATAGTAGTAGTACGCCGGGTCGGCGCCGTCGGCCGCCCTCTGCTCGGCGAGGGTCCCCAGCAGGTTCCCGAACGACTTCAGGCTGTTCGTGTAGGCGATGGGCTCGCGAACCGCGATCTCGACCTCCGCGGCCGGGTTCTGCATGAAGAGCTGATCGTGGAACACCTCGACGTGTTCCTCGGTGATCTCGGGCGCCGCCGGGCAGTCCGCACCGAGGTCGTGGTGGACGGGCACCAGCATCGCCCGCAGCTTCATCTCGCTCTGCTCGATCCCGACGAAGCCGGGGGTCTCGGGGTATGCCACCTGTTCGGGCTCGGGCAGGTCTTCGTAGCCCGGTGCCGTCTCGAACAGCTCCCACTGGAACTTGACGCCCGGCTGCATGAACTCGGCCGGAGTGATGAAGTACGCCAGGCTGTCGAGCTTGGTCGGGACGCTGTCGCCCGTGACCATCCGATTTTGCGTGGCCACCTGCGTCGTTCCGTCGGGAAGGAACAAGGTGAGCTTGGCCTGGATCTTCCGGGGCTCGAAGCCCGGCTCGACCGTCCACAGCGCCTGGATGAGGGTGTTGCGGTTCTTGATCAGCTCGGCGTTGCGGCCCTGGCCGTCGACCCACGCGCCGTCTCGATAGATCGGCACATGCACGCCGTGGTTGGCGTAGACCTCCGTGATCGTGATCCCACGGGCGGGGTAGGGGACGAACTCCTCGTTTGTGCCGGTGGAGCTCTCGTCGGACACGGCGGTGGTTCCACCGGTCCCTGCCTCCTCGCTCTCCTCGTCCGCCTCGGTGGTGCCGCCCGTGTCGTCGGCGGTCGTCTGGGCGGGATCCTCTGCTGCGCATCCGGGGAGCACCAGCGCGAGGCCGGTCGCCGTGAGCAACGACAGTCTTCTCATCGGAAGGCGAGGGTACGCCGGCGAACCCGCCCCTTCAAATGCGTTTTGACACGAACTGGGGAAAAAGCAGGGGTTCGGCCGCTGTACTCAGGGCGGCAGAATCGTATTCTCGATCACTTCTGTGAGGTCGTGTGTTCGTCGGCTTCGGTCGTCGAGCCGGCGTCCCGCAGCCGCGCGCGGATCGGTCCGAGCTGCGCCAACAGCACCACCAGCGCAGGGAGCAGCGCCAACCCGATGGAGAGGTCGGTCCAGCCCAGCAGCGCCGGCAACCCCAGCAAGCCCCCGCACGCGGCGGCGCCCACGACGGCGACACGCCCCGGCGTGCCCGCCCAGTCGCCGAGGAGGCTGCGCGCCGCCCGGTCGGCGTACTCCGACCAGACGGCGATCGTGCCGACCGCGAACACCAGCCCGCTCACGACCAGGACGAGCAGACCCCAACCGGGCAAGCCCTGCGCGAACCGGTGCGCCACGAGCTCCATCCCCTGCCGCACGGGGAACGGCCCCGTCATGCCCACGGCCGCCAGCTCGGCGGGGTGCGGCACGTAGGGCAGCGTTCCGTGGGGACCTTGCGGCTCGCCGAGCGGGTCGCGGGGGATCAGCGTCCGGCGCCCCGCGAGCTCCGAGGACAACCGTGCGTCGCCGTGGACCTCGGCCAGAAACTCGTGGTCGGACACCCGCGCGAATGGACCGGAGTACTCGGGCATCTTCTCCAGCTTGCGGAAGTCCTTCCACGCGGGGTCGAGGCTCTCGAATCGGATTCGGAACAGATCGAGCTTGGCCCGGACCGGAACGACGATGTCCTTGGAGGCGTCGAGCTCGTGCCGGAGCACCAGCGCGTCGGTTCGGGCCAGCAGGGTCCAGGGCGGGCCCTCGGCTCCCCCGACGCGGTTGATCCGGATCGCCGCGATGCCGCGCGGATCGGCGGCCATGCGAAGCGAGACGATGGAGCCGATGGGGGCGTCGAACGTCTCGGCGGCGACGAATCCCCACGGGGGACGGGGTCCGTCCTCGTCGGGGTACGGCCCCCGAAACCCCGCTCGGAAAAACTCGTGAAGCTTGGGATTGAACGGCCGGTCGGGCGTCTCGGGCTCGTACATCGCGATGTGCTCCCCGAGGTCGGGGTCGGGGCTCATCGCCTTGCCCACGCGACCGGTGAACGAGAAGTCGGGGAACACGACGTACGGCTGCTTGGAGAGCTCGTAGTGCGCGATGACGCGGGCGAGCTCGACGCCGCTCTCTTCGGGCACGAGCTTCACCATGCCGGGACCCGGGCTTTCGGCGCGCTTCATCGGGACGCGGACGTCCCAGAACGCCTGCTCGGCGAGGTGTTTCTCGCGGGCCCGGAAGACCACGGTGTCGACGTTCTCGCTGATCCCCCACGCAGGCAGGATCACGGCGTTGTCGTCCTCGAGCAGGCGCGCCCACGCGTGTCCGCGTGGGTTGCTGCGCAACCGCATCGCGTAGTGCTTCCCCGACTCCAGCACCGTGTCTTCGGGCAGCACGATGGTCTGACCCACCTGAGCGCTCGGTCGCAGCCCGCGACTCTCGTGGCGTTCGAGCGGCACGAGCTTCCCGTCGGTGACCGGCTCGTCGGTGTCGGAGGCGACCATCACCGCCAACGCGGTGAGCGTCGCGACCACGCCGTTGGTGATCAGCGGGACGAGCAGCGCCGCCGCGCCTCGACTCCCCGGCTCTGCGCGTGTGGCCCAGCTCGCCGAGCCCAGTCCGATCTCGCCGCTCATCACCGCCCGCAGAACGCCGTGGTGGACCGCGACGGCGATCGCACCTCCGGTGGCTCCGCCCGCGGCCGGGGTCACGCCGAACGCCTGGTTGAACGCATCCCCGATCGCGAGCTGCAGCAACAGCCCGTCGTCGAAGACCAGGGAGGCGGCCGCGATCACGTAGGCGAAGATCGCCAGCGGGACCGCATGCCGAACCATCAGGCCACGCGCCGTCGACGAGAACGCGAAGGGCAGGGCCAGGACGGCGACGAGGACCGCGGCCGCGGGGCGCTCCATCGTCGCTGCGCGCTGCACCAGAACGGCTCCCTCGTGGGCCTGAAATGCACCACCGACCGCCAGGGCGACCGCGAGGGTGCCCAGGGAGACCAAAGGCGTCAGCAGCTTGCCGCCGGGGATGCGTGCGGGCACCTGGACGCCGGGGCGTGCCCGGCTCGCCGCGAGCACGGCCTCGGCGTGCGTGATCGCCATCCCGAGCGCGGTCGCGATCCACATCCACACCAGCGCCCCGGCGCCTCCGAGCGCGACCGCCAGGGCCGCGCCGGCGATGCTGCCCATGCCTGCGCTGCCCGCCAGCGCCAGCAAGAAGCTCGCGCGGGTCGGCCCGCCCTCGATCAGCGCGGCGAAGGCCGGCGCGAGCGCCCTGACCTGTCCGAGCTTGGTGCCGAGCGTCAGAAGCGACGCGGCACCGAGCACCGTCCAGGCCAGCCAGGGATTCCACAAGGGCTCGCCGGCGAGATCCATGGGCACGGGCCGAGTCCGGCAAGCCTTGCAGGTCCGTGCATCGCCGTAAAGTGCCAACGGTGTTGTCAGGGGCTCGACCACCACCCGCGCGTCCGCGCACGACCCCCTGCGCCCCGACCGACCCGGCGCGCGGGAGTTGCAGCCGCCGGGGCCCTTGGCCATAGTCCGCCGCATGCGTGGCGCACGGACCACCTCCACCGGGCTTTGGGTCGTGCTGGCGTTGAGCGGATGCGAGGGCAAGGGCGGCGGCGCCTCGGCACCGGCTCGCGGCGGCGAACCGGC
>CAZYSW010000379.1:0-5968 GCA_964650105.1 uncultured Nannocystaceae bacterium | reverse complement strand
CGTGCGGAGGCGAGGGAGCCCCGGGCTCGGCGACCACGGCCCATGTCGCCGGCGTGCCCGCGCCGTGGGGCTCGGCGAGCTCGGTTCCGGGTGGCAGCGCCCCGACGGCCACGTCGTCGAAGGTCAAGTGCACCGGCGAACCAGCCGTCCGGGACGCCGCGTCCGGGGCGGGCTCGGCCGAAGGGGAGGGTGGGGGCGGTGCGCCGGGTCGGCTCTCGCCGGAGGGACAGCCGCAGGTCACGAGAGCGAAGACGGCGAGACGGCGCACGGGGGGAGCATAACAGGTGGGCACGCGCGACGCGGATCGGCGACCAACCCCCGCCCATCGATCCGCCTCGCGGTTAGACTGACGAGCGTGAGGCTGGGGATCGATCTGGGTGGGACGAAGATCGAGATCGTCGCGTTGGACGATGCAGGCGACGTCTTGGTGCGTCGACGCGTCCCGACGCCTTCGGGTTATGCGGCGATCGTCGATGCCGTGGCGGATCTGGTGCGCTCCGTCGAGGCGGAGCTCGGCCAGCGCGGAACGGTGGGCGTGGGCACGCCCGGCGCGATCTCTCCGGCCACGGGATTGATGAAGAACAGCAACACGGTGTGCCTGAACGGACGGCCGCTGCTGCAGGACCTCGGGGACGCGCTCGGGCGACCGGTGAGGATCTCGAACGATGCCAACTGCTTTGCGCTGTCCGAGGCGGTCGACGGCGCGGGGGCGGGCGCGCATGTCGTGTTCGGGGTGATCCTCGGCACCGGCGTGGGGGGTGGGGTGGTCGTGAACCGTGCCACGCTGGTGGGACCGAACGCCATCGCCGGGGAGTGGGGACACAATCCGTTGCCGTCGCCCGACGACGCCGAACGGCCGGGGCCCGCGTGCTATTGCGGGAAACGGGGCTGCATCGAGACCTTCCTGTCCGGACCCTCGCTGGTGGCCGACTTCGAGGCGCACGGCGGTCCGCCCGGGCTCGACGCGCGGACGCTCGTCGATCGCGCTGCAGCGGGCGACGAGGCGGCCGAGCGCGCGATGCTTCGCTGGGAAGACCGGTTGGCCCGCGCGCTCGCCTCGGTGATCAACGTGCTGGACCCCGACGTCATCGTGCTCGGAGGTGGGCTGTCCAACGTCGAGCGGACGTACGTGCACGTCCCCGAGGCGCTCGGGCGATGGGTCTTCTCGGATCGCGTCCGCACGCGCCTGGTCCGGGCCGCGCACGGGGATTCCAGCGGAGTTCGAGGCGCGGCCTGGCTGTGGCCTCGCGACGCCGACCCTTGACGGACACACCTCGACCCTTCCGCGCGTTGCCCCGTCGCGATGGCCTGGCCGACCCGCCCGTGTGCGGTGCCCGGCACGAGGTGGAGACGGGTGAGGACGCGGTCGGCGACGGTGCCGGCCCGGCGCGGGACCGAAGGCATCTCGGGCATGGTTCGAGCCGTCGAGCGACGCCCGCCCCCTCCGCGGAGACCACGGTGTTCTCGCCGCCCACGGGGCTTTCCCGAGACTCCGATCGGTGAGCCGAGGTCAGGAAATCCGGCAACGGACGCGTCGTCGGATCATCAGGCCCAGCGGGGCCAGCAGGATCCAGCGTGCGTCCGTCGGCGTCGATCGACAGCCGCACCCGGACCCGTCACCCCCGGACCCGCTGCCGCCGTCGAGCCCCTCGGTGGTCGCCGCCGTGCCGTCGCCCTCGGTCGGACCGGCGGTGCCCGAGGTCTCCGGTCCCGCGTCGTCGCCCTGCGTCGGATCGTCGGCGTTGCCCGTGTCGCCGCAGCCGGGCCCGCCGATGAAGCCGCTGCCGGATTCGTTGCATCCCTCGGGGTCGTTGCCCTTGAGGAGGGTCACCAGATCGGCGAGGTGGGCCGTGTAGGTTCGTCCCTCGGGATCCTCGAACTGCACCATGATCGCGACGCTCTGTCCCACCACCTCCTCGGGTGGTGTGAACTCGATCGCGAAGGTGTCCCCCGACACGGGCTGGTCCTCGAGGAACGGCTTCCAGTCGGGGGCCCACGGGGCGCCCTTCTCGGTGGCGGTTCCGGTGTAGTACGCGGTCATCGTGGTGCCGGGGAGCGCGTCGACGCACCCCTCGATGAGCCCGATCTCGTCCTGCCACAAGATCAGCTCACCGGTAGTGATCGCGGCACCCGGTCCGATGTCCCGCGGGTCGCCACCGTCGATCACCTTGATGACGCCCGGACGCGGGTAGCTCCACAAATTGAAGATGGGATCCCAGGTGTACCCGTAGATCTGGTAGGTGCCGACGGGAACGTCGGTCGTGTCCCAATCGACTCCGGCCTCGGCGGCTTCGAGGGTGATCGGTCGTCGATCGTCGTCGGCGTTGATGCGGTGGAAGCATCCAGACCAGGCGGGGCTGCGGTCGAGGATGTTGGCGTCGCCGAGATCGACCTCCGTGAGGTCCAGCCCCACCATCTGGGCCGCGGTGATGTCCGCATCCGAGATCCACTCGGGGAGGTGCTCCTGGGGGCTGCGCTGACGGCAAAAGCCGAAGAACTGCTGCGTCCGACCGTCGGGGACCTCGTCGCTGGTGTGGTCGGTGTCTTCCCAAGGAATGCCGTAGGCGATGTGCAGCACCGGATCGTCCGCGCGGTCCACGATCGCCATGCACGGAGCATCGACGCCGCTCCAGTCCACCGGCGTCCGGGGCCGGATCCCGTCGCTGGCGTGAAGGGTCGCCGGCAGCATCCCGCACAGCACGGTACCCACGAGCGTTGCGCGTCGGACCCGGTTCGAACGCCACCCGACCCGCGCGCCCAGGGGGCCCGATCGCGCATCACCCTGCTCGCCGCGCCACATCGTGCCTTAACGGTTACAACCCCCGCGCGTTTGCCACAAGCCTCGCCTGCCGCGGCCCACCGGATGGCCTGCTCGTGCGGCGCACGGCCTTTTTTGCTGCATTTGCAGACCGGCGAGGCGAGCAGCCACGCGCCGCCCGGCGCCTCGATCCACGCGCAGGTCGCCCAGGAGAACACCCCACCGTCCAGCCCACCGCCCAGGCCACGAGCCCCGTCCGATCTCTCCGCCATGGCCTGCGCGACTCGCCGCCGCATCCCGCCGCTGCGCCGACGATGCTCTGCAGCGACGACGAGTCCAGCGACGGGTGCCCGCTCGCGGCGCGAGGCCCCGAACACCGCCCGGCATCTTCGCCGTGCGACGACCTGCAGCGAAGGCCAGGCGTGCCCCCGCCCGAGAAACGGATGCGCGCACGCGGACGGGCCCCGAACGCCGCGTGCTCACCCCCTCGATCTCGCACCTTCGAGGCCCCCGCGGTCGGCACCACCACGAGCAACCCCCTCCGCGGACGCCAAACCGGGGCGCACGGTGCCCCGAGTGCACCCGACGTTGACGCCAGGCCGCGAGGGCGAAGATGATGCCCCCGTGGGCCCGTGGGGCAGGGGGATCGGGGGAGTGCTGCTCGTCGCTGCCTCCGCATGCACGTTCGACCCTGGAGGCGGCGGTTCGGGACCGACCACGCTCGGGGAATCGGGCGGCGAGGCGTCGACCTCCGAGAGCCCCCTCGCCGACACGAGCACGACCGGCATCTCCGACGGGGACACCACCAAGGGCACCGGCGGTCACACCAGCATCGGGTCGATCACCTCCCCGACCACGGCGATGGACGCCGACGGCGGGGCCACCACGGATCCGTCGGATTCGACCACCGGTGCCGAGGAGGCCTCGACCGGTCCAGAGACGCCGCCGCGCCTCCCGGGGGTCTGGGAAGCCTGCGATCCGCAGGGGCAGTGCGCCGACGGGCTCACTTGCATCGAGTACCCCGATTGGAACATGTGCGCCAAGCCGTGCGCGCACGATCTGGAGTGCGCGTGGAACCTGTGGCCTGTCGACTGCTCCACGGCGTTCAACGGCAAGGGCTTGTGCTTCGTGAACTGCAGCGATCTGGTCGCCGTGTGTCCCGACGGGATGCAATGCATGTCGGTCGGCGGCCTCGTGAAGCGTTGCGGTTGGCCGAAGTGACGCGACGCCGTCGCTCGGTCCGTGGGGGGCGCTCTTGGTCTCGGCGGGCGCCGTCGTGGGTCACCGGTCGCGCGAAAATCTCCGCGCCGCCGATCGGTTTGCTGCCGGGTCCGATCGACGGCGCGGAGCCAGGCGGAAGGGAAGTCACCGTCCACGGTCGCCGAGGTCCTCGGCAGGGCCTGCGGGTCCCGTGAACGGCTACGGATCGAGCCAAGCAGTATGGATGCGGAAGGTGGGGGGGCCGGTGCGGCCCTCCCCGACGACTCGGAAAAAAAGCGATTTCGCTCGCGGGGCGGTGCCCTGCGACGGTCACGTCGCGAAGGCGGCGGTCAGCTTGGCGAGGGCCTCGGTGCCCTTGGCGGGCAAGCCGGTGACGGTGGCCTTGGCATCCGCCACGATGCCCTTGATGTCGGCATCGAGCTTGATCACCATGTCGAGTTCGGCCTGGATGGCGGCCTTCTCCTCGGCCTTGGTGAACGGATTCGACAGTTTGGCCTGGTACTTGGCCTGGAGCTTGCCGACCAGCGCGGTCGCCTTGGCCCCCAGAGCCACGATGTTCTTGGTGGCGGCGGTGACCCGCTCGGGGGTCTCCTTGAGGCCGGTGGCGATGCCCTGCACGGTCTGCAGCACCGCCTCGATCTCCCCCTTCACCTCGGCGCTCACGTCGAGATCGACCGAGACCGAGCCGTTCTCCAGGCTGGCCTTGGCCAGGCCGCGCAACGCCGCCGCGTCGACGCCGAGGCGATCGGGCATGGTGGTGACCTGATCGATCACCACGTCCACGTCGTTGATCGGCTGCAGCACCATGTCGATCTCGGCCTGGATCTGGTCGGGGATGCTCTTGAGCTCGTCGAGGGGATCGACGTCGCTGTCGGCGGCTTCGTCGGGGTTCTCGGTCCCCTTGTCCTTCTTGTTGCACCCCAGGGGGAGCGCGATGACGACGCACAAAGCGAGCAGGGAAGGGATTTTCTTCATGATGGTTCGGTTCCTTCCGAAGGTGCGGAGGGGCAGACGCGTGCCCGGGTAGAGAGCGTCCCGAACGGGGTCCGACGCGGGCGTGAGCCCGGCGGCCAGGGGGCGCCTCGTCGTGGTTGCCATCATGACGCAAAAGGACGTAAGCGGTTGCACCGACCGAATCCTTCTCGGACGGCGTGGTTCGCCGTCACTCGGCGCATGCACCGCGATGGGGCGTCCGTCAGGTCTGGCGGGCCCCCAGCGCCCCGTCCGTGGCCGAACTCAGGCCTGCTCGGAATCGCGAGGGCGCTCGCTTTCGACCTCGTCGTCCGGCGGCTCGCCCTCGTCGTCCGCGTCGTCGGCCTCGGCGCGATCCTTGGCGGCCTGGGCCTGCTCGGCTTCGCGCGCGATCCTCTCGCTATTCTTGGCATAGGCGAAGTCGTCGTCTTTGGGCTTGCGGAAGAACAGGAGGTACAGCCCCACCATCAAGAAGGCGATCGTGAACCACTGCGCCGTGGTCAGGCCGGCGTAGCGCAGATCGGGGCTGCGGACGACGCCCATCTTCTCGTCGGCGCGCAGGAAATCCATCGCGAACCGAAACGGGGCGTACGCGGTCACCACGAACCCCACGAGCCAGCCCGGTCGCTTGTTTCGCCAATCGATGAGCAGATAGACGACGGCGGTCAGCGTGACGGCGAACAGAAACTCGAGCAGGCCGAGGTCGTAGCGCCAGGTCCCGTCCGGCCAGGGGCCCACCGCGAACGACGTGCCTTCGGGCACCACCTTGCCGGGGTGATCGTGGACCAACGAGCAGCCCGCCCGGCCGAAGCACCAGCCCGCCAAGAGGCCGAAGATCGTGGCGTCCGCGTACACGATCACCGGCTGCTTGTGCTTCTTGAGGTAAACCATCATGCCCACGAACGCGCCGAAGAAGCCCCCCACGCTGCTGAGGCCGTTCCAGAACGCGAGTAGGACCCAGGGGTCCTCTTTGATCTGATCGGGAAAGTAGAAGATCACCGAGACCCAGTGGGAGAT
>CAZYSW010000378.1:0-5993 GCA_964650105.1 uncultured Nannocystaceae bacterium | reverse complement strand
GCACCGACCCGAAACCCCGCCAGCTTGAGCTGTTCCTCGTCCGATCCTCGCACCTCTTCGGGGTCCAAGTGGCTGCGCGTCCCGTGGGCGCTCTTCGACCCCGAGCTGCGCCCGTCGGCGGTCCGCTCTCGCACGCGTCCGCTCATGCTCGCGCTCCCCACGGCGCGCGGCCGCTCGGCGCCACGAAATCCTCGGGTTTCAGCAGGCCGTCGAGATCCAAGATGATGAGCAGATCGTCCTCGTGCCGCGCCAGGGCGTGGATGAAGTCGGCGCGAGGGCTCCCGATGGCCCCCGGCGCGTCCTCCAGTTCCTCCGGTGCGATGGGGATCACGCCCAGGACGCGGTCGACCACCAGGCCGTACAGCTCGTCGTCGTGACGCACGATGAGGACCCGGGACGATGCGTCGCGCCGGCGCTCCACCAGCCGCAGCCGACGGGCGAGGTTCACGATGGGGATCACCGTACCCCGCACGTTGCCGATCCCCTCCACGAACGCCGCGGTACGAGGCACCGGGGTGGTGTCGATCGGCTTCGAGATCTCGCTGATCTCGGAAATCGCCAGCCCGTAGGTCTCCCCGGAGACGCTGAACGCCACATACTGGCGGAGGTCTCCCCTCACCTCGCGCTTGTAGCCGTGCTCGTAGTCCTCGTCGCTCGCCAGCGCCTCACCGCTTTGCATGAGCGCTTGCCAGAGGTCGTCGCTGTCACGGGCCATCGACCCTCACCTCCTTGCGCCCGGCCACCGAGAGCACCGGCGCGCCGCCGTCGGTGCGTGCGAGCGCCTCCTCCACCAGCGTCCCCACGTCGAGGAGCAGGACCGTCCGCCCCTTGCCGAGCTCGGTGGCCCCGGCGATGCCGGGGACACCTCGCAGGGCCCTTCCCAGCGGCTTGATGACCACGTCCTGCTGGCCGAGGAGCTCGTCGACCACCAGGCCGATCCGGTGCTGGGCGAGCCCCACGATCACCACGTAGACCCGC
Source organism: uncultured Nannocystaceae bacterium (assembly GCA_964650105.1). Classification (GTDB taxonomy): domain Bacteria; phylum Myxococcota_A; class Polyangia; order Nannocystales; family Nannocystaceae; genus CAZYSW01. The sequence goes on along the minus strand of CAZYSW010000378.1, from coordinate 5,015 downwards.
TCGGGATCCAGGTACGCGCGCCTGGGTCGGAGCTCGAACAGTCGCGAGAGGTGCAAGAGCGGCAGGGTCTTGCCCCGCAGCGAGATCACCTCGTGCCCCTCGACCGTCGTGATGTCCGACTGCTGGACCATGATGGACTCCAGCACCGAGTTGAGCGGTATGCAGAAGGTCTGGCCCGCGGACTCGATCACCAGCGCCTGAATGATGGCCAGGGTGACCGGCAGCGTGATGGTGAAGCGGGTGCCTCGTCCGACCGCGGTGTCGACGTCGATCATCCCCGAGAGCTTGGAGATGTTCGTCTTCACCACGTCCATGCCGACGCCGCGCCCGCTGACCGACGTCGCGATCTCCTTGGTGGTGAACCCGGGCAGGAAGATGAAGTCGACGATCTCCGACGGGGGCAGGTCCCGCGCCTCCGACGACGTGACCACGCCGCGCTTGACCGCCGTGTCCCGGATGGACCTCCAGTCCATGCCGCGGCCGTCGTCCTCGACCTCGATCACCACGCGATTCCCCTTCTGGAACGCGCGCAGCTCGATGCGGCCCGTCGGCTGCTTCCCCGCGGCGATTCGCTCCTCGCGGGGCTCGATGCCGTGGTCGATGCAGTTGCGAATCATGTGCATCAACGGATCGCTGAGCTCCTCGACGATGAGCTTGTCGAGCTCGGTGTCGGCCCCCGAAATCGAAAGTCGGATGTCCTTCCCGGCTTCGCGACCGAGCTTACGCACCACGCGGGCCAGCTTGTCGAACACCTGCCCGAGCGGGACCATGCGTACGTCGAGGATTCCCTGCTGCAGCAGCGACAGCTTCCGGGCCATGTTGCGCACGTGCGACTGCAGCTCGCGGGAGATGTCGGTCACCCCCCCTTTGGCGCGCAACATGTCGAGGGTCGTGCCCAGGTTGGCCTGCACCACCCCGAGCTCACCGATGAGGTTCATCAGCAGATCGAGGCGCGCCAGGTCCACGCGCACCGTTTGGCTGAGGCTGCGCAGGCTGAGCTCCGAGCCGGTCTCCGCGATCTCGTCGGCTTCGAGCTCGATCGCCGGCTCTGCGCCGGAGGCCTCGGCCGGCTCCGCCGCCACGATGGGCCGGGAGGTCTCGCGGGGCGGCACGACCGGCTCGACAGCGGGCTTTCGCTCGCTTTCGGGCTCCCGCAGCCCCGACAGCTCGTGCACCGTCACGCCCTCTTCGGCCACGCCCTCGGCGATCTCCGACAGGGCGGACTTGGAGCCCAGGAGGATGTCGAGATCGATCCGATCCTCGCTGCTCGCGTCGGCGCTGGGGAGGTACGTGATCACCTCGCCGTACGCCTTCATCTTCGACTTCAGCGCCTCGATCCCCACGTCGATCGCCAGCAGATCGAACGAGGCGTGCACGCGGTACAGCCGGCGGCCCAGCCGAATGTTCTCGCGCAGCCGATGCTCCTCGTACTCGGTGAGGACCCCGAGGATCGACTCGTCGAGCCCGCCCAGGCTCCCCCCGGCGCCTCCCCCCTCGTCCTCCCCCGAAAGCGCCGCGATCTTGCGCTCGAGCGGCCCGGTGTCCAACGACGCCGTTCCGTCGATGCCGAAGTCGGCGAGCATGCGCTGAAACGCCTCGACGGCCTCGAACAGGATGTCGAGCGCCTCCTGGGACAGCGCCAGCTTCCCCAGGCGCAGGGCGTCGAGGGTGCTCTCGAGCGTGTGGGCCAAGCTGGTGATCGGTCCGGCCCCGAACAGCGCGGCGAGCCCCTTGAGGCTGTGGATCGCCCGAAACGCGGCGTTGAGGAGATCCGGATCGTAATCGCCGGTGCGCTGCTGAGCATCCAGCTCCAGGAGATTGCGTGAGAAGGCCTCGATGACCTCCTGGGCCTCGGAGAGGAACTCGGACGCCGGGCGGTCGCGGTCGCTCATGCGCCGTCCTCGGGGCCCGCGGCGGCGCGAACTCGCTCGAGGGTCTCGATGAACTGCTCCGCCGTGAATGGCTTGGCCAAAAAAGCCGACGCCCCCGCCTTGATCGCCCGCGCCGTGTCGCTGCTGGATGCGTCGGTGCTGATCACGACCACCGGCGTCTTGGCGTGGCGCGGGTTCTGTCGCACGAACCGGATCAGCTCGATCCCGCTCACGTCGGGCATGTTGACGTCAGTAACGATCAGCCCGTAGGTGTTCCGCGGAAGCGCTCGGAGCGCTTCGAAGCCGTTGTCCACCTCGTGGACTTCGAAGTCGCCCGCCGACTCGAGGATGGAGCACACGAAATCCCGCATGGCTCGCGAATCCTCGACCAGCAGCACACGCTCGGACATGAGGCGAGAGTATACCGGCCCGTCCGGTCACCGAAACACGCGAAGCGTTTTCCGCGCCCTCTTCCTCCCCCTCGGCGCGCGTCCACCTCACCGCCCACGGGGCTTCGAGCCCGAACGTGACGCCGAGGCACCGACCCGCAGCGGCTGGCCGCACACCTCGGGTGGGGACGCGGGCTCGAAGCAACCACCGTCGGCTACCCGTCTGCGGGTCGTGGCGGGCCCTCGAGCAGCCGTCGCAGGCGAGCCACGTGTCGCCCGTCGCTGACCACCCACCACCGCGAAGCGGGAATGGACAGCACGGAGGAACGCGCTGCGGCCTCGGCCTCCGGATCGCCCGCGGCCGTTCCAGCGTCGGCGTCGACCCGAGGCTCACCCTCCGACACGGCCTCCGGTGGGTCGGACCTGGCCAGGGCCTCGGCGAGGCCCATGAACACCGCCTCGACGATCTGCCGCTCCTGAACCGCGCCGGGCATGGCGAACAACACGTCCACCGGCCGCAGCCGAGAGACGACCCGCACGGCATCTTGCGCGACCTGTCGTGCGCGCGTTTCGTCGAATTCTGCCGTCGACCCCCACCCCAGGAGCACGAGCCGATCCATGGGCAGGCCCCGCCGCCCTGGAAGCAGCACCGCCTCGCCGAGCGCCCCGGTGCACCAGCCCGCTCGGACCATGCGCGTGAGCATCCCGCAGCTCCGCCAGTCGATGAACCCCGCGAGCCCACGCAGCGGCCGCTCGTCGAGAAACCACGGGACCAGCCCGACGTCGACGCGACGACGCGTCCCGGCCTCCAGCGGATCGGTCACGCCGTCGAGCAGCGATCGCGCGATCGGCTCGACCCGTACCTCGATGACGTCGGCGGACTCGTCGGCAGCCAGGTTCATCACCGCTCGCTACGAGTCTCCTCCGGTCGCAGGCGCTCGGCCAGGGACCCGACCAATCCGTTGACGAAGGCGACGCTCTTCTCGCTGCCGTAGCGCGACGCCAAACGCACCGCTTCGGACGTGACCACCCCGCGCGGCGTCTTCGGCTCGGCGAGCAGCTCCGCCGTCGCGAGCCGGATCAGGTTTCGGTCGACGCGATCCATCCGCTCCAGCCGCCACCGGCGCGACGTGGCTCCGATGGTTTCGTCGACCTGGTTCCAGCGATCGAGCACGTGCTTGACCAGCCGCGTCGCGAAGCGGCGGGCCGCGGGATCGTCGGCAAGGGTCGCGAACGCGTCCTCCCCCTCGGCGTCGCCTCGGGGCGGATTGGACCACAACACGTCGATCGCCTCGGCGCGCTCGTCGGCTTCGTACGATTCCAGGTGGCACAGCACGCCCAGGGCGAGCTCCCGCCCCTTGCCGCGAGCGTTCGTTGCCGTCTGATCCGTCACCTTCGTCTTTGCCTGCACCGCGCTCAGCCGCGAGTCTTTCGCGCCGTCTTTTTGCGGCCGGTCGAACGACGAGCCTGTCTCGTCGGGCCGTCACCGGCCAGGGATCGATACAGGTTCACCTGCTCCACCGCCGCCTGCGCCGCTTCGGCGCCCTTGTTGCCGTGCTTGGCCCCCGCGCGATGCACGGCCTGTTCCAGCGTGTCGGTGGTGAGCACCCCGAAGACGACGGGGATCGGACCCCGCTGCCCCAGCGCCGCGAGCCCCTTGGCGACCTCGCCGGCGATGAGATCGAAGTGGATCGTGTCGCCCCGCATCAGGCAACCCAGCGCGATGATGGCGTCGTGCTCTCCGCGCTCGCACAAACGGGCGGCGACCTGGGGCAACTCCCACGCCCCGGGGACGCGCACCACGGTCACGTCCCGCGGGTCGGCACCCAGTCGCACCAGCGTGTCCACGGCACCTTCGAGCAGGCGCTCGGTCACGAAGGCGTTGAACCGGCTCACGACGAGGGCGAAGCGAGCTCCGCGAGCGTCGAGCGCTCCCTCCACCACGCGAAGGTCGTCCATCGGCCTCGGCATGCGCGCTCACATACCCCCTCGGGCGGGGCGCTGCCAACCCGAAGCGCCCACCATGCCGAGGGCCGCGCCCCCCCTGCTGCCTCGCACGATTGCAGATCGCCTCCCGCGGTCGTGGCGCGGGGCCGACGACCCCACGGCGCTCACCATTCGATCTTTTGCACCAGCACTCGTCGGACGCATCCGCGCGATCGCGCACGTCGTGGCACGCAGCGTCCAGGCGTCGGCGGTCGCCGGGCGCCCCCGCCCCGACACGGGGCGAGCCGAAGCCGTCGATCAATCCTCGTCCGAGGACGCCTGGTGGGCCTTGAACTTGTCGCCCATCAGATCTCCGAGCGTGGCACCCGCCTGGCTGGCGTTTTGGAAGCCCTGCGCGTCGGCGAGCTCGTCTTGACGCCGTGCGCTCTTGATCGACAGCCCGATGCGGCGATCGGCGGCGTCCATCTGGATGACCTCGGCACGCACCGTTTGCCCGGGCTCGAGCACCTGGGCGGGATCGTCGATGCGCTCGTCGGTGATCTCGCTGATGTGGATGAGACCCTCGACGCCGGGCTCGATCTCCGCGAACGCACCGAACTCGGCCAGCTTGAGGATCTTGACCTCGATGATCTTCCCGATCGGGTAGTCGTAGGGGATGCGATCCCAGGGATCCTGCTGGAGCTGCTTGATGCCCAGGCTGATCTTGGGCTTCTCGCCAGTGTTGTCGATGTTGAGCACCATCGCCTTCACCTGGTCGCCCTTGCGGTACAGCTCCGAGGGGTGCCTCACCCGCTGCGTCCACGAGAGG
>CAZYSW010000377.1:0-6037 GCA_964650105.1 uncultured Nannocystaceae bacterium | reverse complement strand
GCGCCGACCACCGGCGGCGGGTCGAGCGAGACTGGTGGCTTTCCGGAAACGCCACTGTGCGAGAGCATCGCGGTCTCGCTGGTCATGGACCGGCAGGCTCCCTTGTATGGAGCGCAGGCCCGCGCCGCGCTGGTCGAGTTCTTCGACGCCTTGGCGGTGCAGACCGGGGCAGCGGTTCGCATCTACCCCATCCCCGGAGCACCGCAGCAGCCCTTGTGGTTCTGCTTGCAGGGCACCGACGACATGGCCGGCGGGGACACGTTCTCGTGGTCGGACGGCTCGGCCCTCGACCCCGAGGCGCCGGCGCGTTTGGACTGTGTGCTGGACGGAGCCAAGAACGTCGATGCCTCCACGGACGCCGACGGCGACCTCATGTTCACAGGGCTGCTGTTCCCCATGCTGGAGCACGACGACTGGCCACCCGAGGACACCAGCGTGACGCTGGCCATGCTGCTGGCCCAACGCGACGACGACGAGAGCATCGTCTACGCTCGCCCCGGCATGGCCGCCGAAGCCTTCATCCGGCTCGCCGGCGGCGGGAACCGACAGAAGGTCGCCGCGCTGACCACCGGGCAGCAAGGTGACGAGATGCACACCTTCGCGCTCTCGATCTCCGACAAGAGCGCCTACTTCGACTGGTCCGAAACGGACCTGGCCGGAGCACTCCAGGCCTGGCTTCCGTCCGCCGTCGCGGCTTGTGCGGAGCACGACATCGGTCCGCCGCCGCGCCAACCGGGCGGATGCGAGCACCTCGACGTGCTGTTCGTGGTGGACGGATCGCTCAGCATGCAAGACGAGCAGGCCGCGCTACGGGGCGAGACCGGGCCGCCGGTGTTCGCGGATTTCACCGACGTCCTGCTCACCGAGTTGGATACCCTGGTCGACTTCCACGTGGGGGTGATCTCCTCGGACCCCGACGACGTGATCCTGCATACCCACCGCGATCAGCCCGCGGTTGCGGCGGACGCCACGACCGATTGCGGGCTGCCGCAGGGCCAACGTTGGTTGGTGGGTCCGTCGGCGACGCTGGAGGAGGACTTCGCATGCCTGGCGTCGACCATGGCCGTGACGCACGTCGAGACCACGGCGCTCAACGCCGCCCGCGCGCTCTCGCATCCGGCCAACGCAGGGTTCGTACGGGACGATTCGGTGTTGTTCGTCGTCATAATCACCGACGAGGACACCATGGACGACACCACCCGCGTCCAGATCCGGCAGGACATCCTGGACGCCGTGGGCGGTGACCTGTCGCGACTGATCGTGCTGGCGGTGGCCGGCGACCAGGGAACGTTCGAGGAGCCCAAGACCACGTGTTGGGGCGTCTACGGAGCCGCCGCGCCCGGCCGACGCCTCACTTCGATCGTCTACAGCTTTCGGGAGCAGGGCATCGTGCAAGACATCTGCGAGGGAGACCTCGCGTCCGCGTTCACCGCAGCCCTCGCCGACGTCGTGGACACGTGCGAGAACTTCCACCCGGAGGGCTAGCCGGGTCGCGTGGGACGCAATGGCCGTCGGCGCCGGCAAGGCGACGCACCGAGGGGTGTCGGTCGCAGGTTGGAGCGTCGAGCAACGCCGCCGGTGTCGTCGCCTCGCCGGCTCGTCCGACGCCTGCTACTCGGGGCCCCGCCGCATGCGGAGACGGGCACGGGCTCCACGGGGATCGACGCGCTCGAGCGTGAGCGTGGAATCGAACCGGCGGGCCAACATGCGCGCGACCGTCAAGCCCAGCCCCGTCCCTGCGCTCCCCTTGGAGGTGTAGAAGGGCTCGAAGGCCCGCAGGGCCGCGTCTTCGTCGATGCCCTTGCCGTTGTCCTCGAAGCACAGGTCGACGTGCCCGCTCACGACGTTCTCGGTCACGACGCGCAGCAACGGCCGATGGCTCGCGTCGGAGATGCTGCTCATCGAGTCCAGGGCGTTCTTCACCACGTTCCAGACCACTTGCTTGAACTGGTCCTCTCCGAACAACACCAGGAGACCGTCCGGGATCGGCTCGCGCTGGATCGTGACACCGGCGTCGTCCACCAATTCGGCGAGGTCGGCGAACGTCCGATCGACCACCTCGGCCAGCCCGAGGACGGGGACGGACTCGGGCTTGGGCCGAACCATGCTCAGATAGCTGCGCACCAGGGTGTTGAGCCGCGTGAGCTCGGCGAGCGCACGCTCGAGCTCTTCACGCAACTGATTGCGAGGAATCCGATCGGCTTGCTGCCGCAGCGACTGCAGCATCGAGCTCACCGCGGCGAGTGGGTTCCCGAGCTCATGGGCCAGAAGAGCTGCGGTGCGAGCCAAGAGCAGCTCGTGCCCCTGGACGCATGTCCCGTCGTCGTTCCCGTAATCCACGTTAATGCTCGCCGTCCTGGTGAAACTTGGTTGGCGCGTGTACCTGGCCAGGCAGGTACGGCGCGACGGCCGGGGCCCGCGAGAGCTATCCGACCGACCGGGTGGAACCAGTATGGGGCGGACCCGCTCGGTTAACGGCGTTAATGTGCGGGGGAGCCCAAGATGTTTTCGCATGGAGACGACCCGTTCGGGTCAGCCTCGGTGCGCGATCTCGGATCCCTTCATGGAGAAAAACTCACATCTCTTCGAGGAAGGGGCCGGAAGCCGAGGCGTCCTTGGGGACCAGGCGCCGGCGCACGCCGAGTGCGAGTTGCTCGAACGCCGCAGTCGCTCGCTCGCTCCGTGGACCCAGGAGCTTGAGCGGCACACCGGCGGCCGTCGCCTCGGCGAACACCGGATCACGCCGCAACGGCGGCTCGAGCATCAACGACGGGCCGGCGATTTCTCGCACGTCGCGTTCCACTTCGCGTGATGCCTCCAGCTCGGTTGCGAGCATCGTCAGAACGAAACCGAGCAGCTCGATGGACGCGCCGTCCCGGCGCAGATCTCTGAGCAGCCCCAAGAGCTGAGGGACCGATCGGAGCGCGATGGCCTCGGCCTGGATAGGGGCGAGCAGATGCGTCGCGCTTCGCAGCACCCCCATGGTGATGCCGCCGAAGCCGCATGGCGTGTCGACGAGGACGAGATCGGTCCGGGCGCGAAGCTCGCCCAACAGCGCACGAAACCGTCGGCCATCCAGCATCGCGGCCGAGAACGCATCGGTCTCCTGCGGCGCGATCCTTCCCACCGGCAGCAACGACAGCCCAACGATGCGCGTCGCCACCACGCACTGTGAGGGATCGGCCTCGCCAGCGAGGCAGTCGGCGATCCCGGGACGCTCGGACAATCGACCGCCCAGCCACAAACCGACCGCTCCCTGCGGGTCGGTATCGACGAGCACCACCCTCGTGCCGAGCTCGGCCAGGGCGAGCGCGAGATTGAGAGAGACCGTGGTCTTCCCGACGCCTCCCTTCGCGCTCGCGACCGCGAGAACCTGCATCGCGTGGCGAGCTTACCCCCACCGGCGCAGCCGCGTCCAACGGGCGTCGCCGGCGAACCCGACCGAGGTTCACGGCCCGGCTCGGACCGGTCAAAATCGCAGCGTCATCGTCAGACCACCACCGCGGCCATGAATTTCCGGGGTGAGCGCGAGGTGCCGCGCCTTCCAGGCGCGATGGCGCTTGCGCTGGTGCAGACCGATGCCCAAGAGCGCGATGCCGCTACCCAACATCAGCGAGCCATAAGCGGTCCGGATCGCGCTGTAGATGAACAGGCCCCGGCACTCGCCCTCGTCGAGGTCCCGGCCCAGCGAGCCGATCTCGTCGGGGCACCGCTTCGGCGACATCAGGTAGGTGAACGCGGCGCCGTTGGCCACCGCCAGCACCCCCAGGGGCATGAGGATGTACGCCGCGATGAGCTTCTCGCGACCGTCGGGAGGCTCGGGCTCGGGACGCTCGCCCAGCTCCCAGTAGCCACCCGGCCCGACGCCCTTCCCCGGTTCCCACTCCCCCGGCGGAGCCCAGGACAGCAGCGCTGCGAGCAAGAGTCTCATGCTCCGTTCGCTTCCTCGAAGCGACGCACCTGACGCTGGTAATACGCGGAGCGTGGCTCGAGATCGCTCGCCCGACGCATGCTGCGGAGCGCGGCTGCATCGTCGCCCAGAAGGTGCGACAGCTCGGCGCTCAAGTAGTGGAGCTCGGCCTCTTCGGGGTTCTTATGGATCGCGACGGTCACGACCTCGAGCCCACGCGCGGGGTTGCACTTTTCTCGAAACGAGAACCAGCCGAAGCTGGAGGCCAACGACGGGTCGTCCGGATCTTCGGCGAGCATGCGCTCGAGGCTCCGGATGGCCTCGTCCGAACGCCCGAGCTGGTGGAGGATTCTTCCGATCTGTCGGTAGGCCCTCGACGCGGCCTTGCTCTCGGGATAGCGGGTTTGCAGCTCCTGGAAGGCGGCGATGGCCCCGTGCGCATCGCCGTCGAGCTTGTACCGGAAAAACAGCGCGCGGTCGTAGAGCACCGAGCTCGCGAGCCCGAGCTCGTCGTGGGGGTCACCCAACATCACGATCTCGTATTGCTCCTCGGCGAGCTCGCGTCGGGCCGACAGCGCGTACGCGTTGCCGAGGGCGTACCGCTTGGACAGATCGTCGGGCGCCAGCTCGACTTCCGCCACCAGGTGCTCGAGCACGTTCTTTCCGGCCGCGATTCGATCGAGGGCGGCGACGAGGTCCTCGGCGGGCAGAAAGTCGACGACCCTCCCCTTCTCGACGCCCGTGGGCTCGAGGACCAGGAGCGTCGGATAGGCCTGCACGTGATAGCGCTCCGCGATCTCGGGCCCTTCGCCCTTCTCCGCATCGACGTGCAGCGCGATGGTTCGTTCCCCCAGCACGCGACCGACCGAGGGCTGGGTGAAGACCTCTTCGTCGAGGCGATGACACGGCGGACACCAGTAGGCACCGACGTGCACGAACACCAGCTTGTTCTTCTTGCTCGCCTGCTCGAGCGCCTGCTCGAGGCTGCCCTCGAACCACGGGACCGCCGAAACGATGCTCCCGTCCTCCTTGACCCCGGGCGTGGGGAGGTCTTCGGGGGCGTGCGGGGGCGAGGCTTCGGCGACCGGCGATGGGACGGCCGGGGAAGCTCCGTCGGCAGCCGGTGGAGCATCGTCCTTCCCGCAGGCCGCGAGCCCCAACGAGAGGAGCACAGCTCGGTGCCGCTGCCGACGCATGAGACCGCCTCACACTGCCGCGAGTGCTCGCGCCTTGCAACGGCACCACGCACCACGACGCGGCGCGCGGATCGGCGGGCGCCCGGCAGGCCTTCGCGGCGGAGCGTCGTGCGTCACCCCGCCGGCGCGTGCGCCGACCTTGCGCGTCACCTCGACGACCCGACGCCGACCCTGCGCCGGCGTGCCCTTGTCAGCGCCGCCATCATGCTCATATTCGTGGCCGAACCGCGGTGCGGCCGCGGAGCACGACGAGGGGCTGCTGCCCCGGATGGAGAACGAAGACGGAGGAGTGAGCGATGGCCGTGTTCAATGCGGAGAGCGCTACTGTCAAAACCCGCCATGCGCTTGCTCACGCCCAAGCGATGGCCAAGCAGCTCGGGCATCCGGAGCTGAGCAGCCTGCACCTCTTGATGGCCGCCGTGCAGCAAGAGGGCGGCCTGGTGCGCCCGCTGTTGGAACGCGCCGGCGTGCATGGAGCCGCGGTCGAGCGCGTGCTGCAACGCGAGCTCGCCCGGCTTCCACAGGTGAGCGGCGCCGAGCTGCGCGTCACCGCGGAGCTGAGCGAGGCCCTCGATCTGGCGGCCGGGGAAGCCGAGACCCTCAAAGACAAGTTCGTCAGCACCGAGCACCTGCTCTTGGCGTTCGCGTCGGACGAAGCGGCTCGCAAGCGGATCAAGGCGGCCGATGTCCTGCGGGAGCTCGGGACCAATCGAGATCTGGTGCTGTCGGCCTTGCGGGAGATCCGAGGAACACAGACCGTCGATACCGAGAATCCGGAGGGCACCTACGAGGCGCTGGCGAAGTACGCCCGTGACCTGACGGCGCTGGCTCGCGAAGAGAAGCTCGATCCTGTGATCGGCCGAGACGCCGAGATCCGGCGGGCGCTTCAGGTGCTGTCGCGCCGGACCAAGAACAACCCCGTACTGATCGG
>CAZYSW010000376.1:0-6081 GCA_964650105.1 uncultured Nannocystaceae bacterium | reverse complement strand
GCCCTGCATCAGGCCAAGATGTTCAAGGAGACGATGGACTTCACCGGGTTGGTCGTCACCAAGCTCGACGGGACGGCCAAGGGGGGGGTGGTCCTGGGGATCTGCGACGAGATGCGGGTCCCGATCCGCTATATCGGTATCGGCGAGGGGGTCGACGATCTGCGTCCCTTCGATCCGCGTGAGTTCGCCGATGCCCTGTACGCGGCGCGGGATCGGCCGGGCAACGGCGATGCCCTCTCGGAGGTCGGCACGGGATGAGCATGCGTGCAGGTCCATTCGCCCGGGTCCAGGCCCGGGATCGCGACCCCGAAGGGGATGCACCCGACCGGGATGTTGCGGGTGCCCCGAAAAAGCCTCGCCGAGGGCTTTCCCAGGCGACGTCGAGGCCACGCGACCGGCCAGGCTGGCCACGCGGGGAATCCCTCGACCGCCCCGAACCCGAACGTGCGCAAGCACCACGCCGAGGTGGACCGGCATGGGTGGATGCCGGTTCCGTCACCACATGTGCCCCCGTGACCGGCCGCTCCCGCTCACGCGGGTCTGGGCGCGGATCTGAGCCGTTCCCCTGTTGTGACCTAGAAAGCGCTGTGATACGGTCCCCGAGCCAATTTGCCCCGAGCCCAGGCGTGAGGGGCCCTTTCCGCATGAACCCGCGCCCTTACTCCGGCCACTCGTTCTCCGATCTGGCACCCTCTCGCCACGACGCTTCACGAGGCGAGCCCACTCCGTGTGAGAACCAGGTGCACTCCTCCCCCGCGGTACGACCCCATTCTGAGGTGAGCATGCGACGCATCGTTGCGGGGCCACTGTCGGCCCTCATGGTCCTGTGGACCATTCCAGCCCCCGTCTGGGCCTCGAGCAGCGCCATGGGCGCGGCAGGCCCCGAAGGAGGCGAAGAGGATGACCTCGTCATCATCGAAGATGAGATGGAGGGCCAGCCGACCGGCGAAGGCGACGAGCCGGCCGACGGCGCGCCGCCCGACGACGGGGGCGACCTCGACATCTTCGGAGACGAGGAGCCCGACGACAAGACGACCGCGCCTCCGGTCACGGCCGAGACCGGAAAGCAGGACAAGGACAGCAAGGAGAAGCAGATCAAGGCGGAGATGGGCCTCATCACCGTCATCCAGCGGCAAAGGATGCTCAAGAAGAAGCGCTTCGAGATCCAGCCGCAGTTCGGGATCTCGGTGAACGACCCCTACGTCCGCCACTACACCATCGGTTTGGACCTCAACTACTGGTTCCACAACCGCATGGCCGTGGGTCTGACGGGGACCGGCTTCATCGGAGCAAGGACGCCGCGCTACGACAACATTCGATTCCAGGAGGGGTTGCTGCTCACCGCCAACAAGGTGCTGTGGCAGGCGAGCGTGAACTTCATCGGCAACCCGTTCTACGGGAAGATCGCGATCTTCAACCGCGCGCTGCTGCACTGGGAAGGCAGCCTCTTCTTGGGCGGCGGCGTGATGCAGACGCAGGTGCTGCCGCGGTACGAGGCGCTCCACGAGCCCTTCAACAACTTCACCGGCGGCGGCCACTTCGGCCTGATGGGTCGCTTCTACCTCCCGCGCGTCGACTGGCTGTCGGTGAACGCGGGCGTGCGTACCTGGATCTATCCCGACAAGCTCGAGCCCATGCGACGCGGCCCGAACGACGAACCGGGGACGATGGACCCAGACGATCCGGCCCTCGACGATCCCGCCGCGGCCAAGGCTGCCGCCGAGACCGAGATCGCGTTCAACGTGGTCTTCTTCCTCGGGGTGAGCTTCTTCTTCCCCACCACCTTCAAGTACTCCACGCCTCGCTAGGTCCCGCGCATCATGAACAGCCGCAAGATCCTCACCATCTTGGCAGTGTTCACGGCCGCATCGCTGTGGACGGAAGAGGCCTCGGCACGCAAGAAGGGGCCGCTCGAGGGCGAGCCGATCGTCCGCGAGAAGCTCCAGCTCCGGCGGTTTCGCTTCCAGCTCACCCCCTTCGTGGCCATGAGCCTCTCGCAGCCCTTCGTTCACATGGGCTACGTGGGGGCCAAGGCGACGTTCCACTTCGCCGACTGGATCGGCGCTCGCGGCACGTTCGGCTACGGCGTGGTACCGCTGGAGTCCAAGCTCTTGCGGGCCATCAACGAAGGCGGTCTCCCCGAAGGCGTCGCACCGGGCGAGAACACCGCCCCGGATGTCGTCTGCCCCGAGGGCCCGCGCTGCCGCCCCGCGGTCGAGAACGACAACCCCGCGCCCCTTCTGCACGACTTCCGGGCCGGCCTGGTGCGGGCACAGTGGCAGTCCAGCGTCGACGTGGTGTTCACCCCCTTCGCCGGCAAGCTGGGCCTCTTCAGCGCGATCTTCACGGAGTACGACATCTACGTCTTCGGCGGCCTGGGCCTCGTCGGATACAACAAGCACTACGGGGATCGAAGCACCGCGCAGCAGCTCGGCCTCGAGACCAATCCCGACGCGCCCAACTACTGCCAGACGGCAGCCAACATCCAGGACGACGAGTGCGTGCTGCACCCGGTCAATCCCGACGAAGGAGTCAAGGTCGGCGGTAGCTTCGGTGCCGGTCTGAACCTGTTCCTCACCGACTGGGTCGCCATCAACTTCGAGTTCCAGGACATCGTGAACTCGGTCAACCTCGCCGGCCTCAACACCACGGTCTCCGACATTCCGCCCCGCGTGAACAAGGCCGACCGCGACGTCTTCCACAACGTCACCTTCCAGCTCGGCGCTCGCTTCTACATGCCCTTCAAGGCCAAGCGCACCAAGTAGCGTCGGCGGCCGAGCTCCTGCGCACGCCCGGGTTCTTCGCGGAGCCCGGGCGTCGTCGATTTCGGCCTCGCCGTCGCGTCCGCGCACCGCTTCGGTCGACGCCACGCGCTGCCGCGCCCCACGAGCGGAGGACGGAGCTTCGGCGGCCCGCTCGCCCCTGCTCGGTGGGGCCCTACGTGCAGCCTTCGACCACCACGATCGTCCGAGCGTCCTCGAGCTCGGCGCGGAAATGTCGACGCTCGCTCTCCCCGTCGGGACCGTCGACCCATGTCTCGAGGCAGTTGGCCGTCAGATCGATGTCCATCAGCGCAGCGAAGCTCCGCTCCCCCTCGGGCAGCTCGACCTCGACCGCGTCTCGGCCTTCCAGATCGACGATGTGGACCACCGTGCCCGCCGCGACTTCGCCCTGCGCGTCGACCTCCCCACTCACCTCGACCTCCTGTTTGGGCTCGTCCAGTAGGCTCGGGGGCGGCAGGGGCACGGAGATCCCTCGATCGCCGATCGACACCGCGTAGCGGAACGCGGGCCGCGGGTCGTGGACGGCGCAACCGAGCCCGAGGCTCAGCATCACGAGGGCACAGGCGAGGCGCGACTTCATGATGGCGGCGTAGAAACTCCGTCGTTCCAGGGTAGCAAGGGTCGTTCCGAGTCGCGAACCGTGGAATATCATGAGCTCCGCGACTTGCGCAGCCAACCTCGTTGGCCGCGGGGGGCCGCCTCGGCAGCACGGTTGGCACCGCCTCACAGGAGGATCCCCGCCTCGGCGAGCCGCTTGAGCTTCTTTTGCAGGCCGAAACGGCTCAGCCCCAAGAGCTCGGCTGCCCGCGTCTGGTTGCCGTCGGTACGCTCGAGCGCCCGCGCGATCAGGTCGCGCTCCAGCCGATCGACGCGCGGACGGATCCGCAGGTCGTCCGGATCGATCTCCTGATCGCCAGCGCCGCGAATGGCCGGCGAGAGGTCGTCGGGGGTGACCGTGTCTTCGCACAGCGCCACCCAGCGCTGCACCTCGTTTTCGAGCTCCCGCACGTTGCCCGGCCACCGGTAGCCGGCCAGGGCCCGCATCGTGGCCGCCGTCGGCCGCAGCGCTCGCCCCTGCGCGTGACGCTGCAGAAAGGACTCGACGAGCGCCGGGATGTCCTCGGTGCGTTCGCGAAGCGGTGGGAGCTCCACGCGCACCACGTGGATTCGGTAGTAGAGGTCGCGCCGAAAGGCCCCCTGCTCCACCAGAGCATCGAGGTCCCGATTGCTGGCCGCGATCACCCGCACGTCGACGGGGCGGGCGACGTTCTCTCCGACGCGTCGCACCTCGCCCTCCTGCAGCACGCGCAGCAGCTTGGTCTGCATCGCGGGGCTCATCTCGCTCACCTCGTCGAGGAAGATCGTGCCGCCATGGGCCGCCTCGAACAGGCCGGCCTTCGATTTCTGCGCGCCGGTGAATGCCCCCTTGGCGTGCCCGAAGAGCACGCTTTCGAGCAGCGTCTCGGGAATCGCGCCGCAGTTCTCCGCCACGAACGGCCCCGATGCGCGCAGCCCCGCCTCGTGAATGGCTCGGGCCACCAGCTCCTTGCCGGTGCCGCTCTCGCCGTAGACGACCACCGGGACGTCGGAGTCCGCCAGGCGATCGACGAGCTTGAACACGCGCTGCATGGCCGGCGTCCCGCCCACGATCCCCCGGTAGTGCTTGCGCTCGTCGGCCGCATGCCGCACCACCTCCCGCAAGCCGGCCATTTCGGCCTCCCGTCGCTCGAGCAGCGCCTGAAGCTCCTCGCCCTGCGCCTGCAGGCGGGTCGCCTGCTCGCGCACCTCGTGCAACGCCCGGGCGTGGGCGACCGCGAGGGCGGCCAGCTCGGCGAACTCTTCCATCATCGTGAGGTGGTGCTCGCCGAAATTGCCCCGTCGCAGACGATGGTCCACGTACACCGCCCCCAAGACCTCGCTGCGAAACACCAAGGGCACCGCGAGCACCGACCTCAAATTGAGGTGGCTGATGCTCCGCGAGTCGTCGAAACGGTCGTCGGCGGCCGCGTCGACGCTGAGCACGGGCTCTCCGGTCCGCAGGACGCGCTCGATGACCGAGCGCGAGAACTTCATCCCTTCGCTGCCGTCCCCGAGCTCCCGCGTCACCTCCAGCCGTGTTCCGGAAGCCGGCTGCACCACGACCGCCCCCCGCTCCGCCTCGGTCAGGTCCATGACCGCGTCGACGACCTGCTCGAGCAAGGGCTCCAGGCGATCTTCACGGGCGAGCCGCCGATACATCCGGAGCAATCGCTCCAGCCGCGGAACCTCCGTCTCGGCGCGCTCGGCGAGGCGGGAGGTCGTTCGGCTTCCTTCGCCGAGCTCCTGCAGCAGCACGTGCAGACTCTCCTTGTCGCCCGTGTCGGTGGCCAACGACTCGACCACGGCCATGCGTTCGTTCGGCGGTGCTTGCTTCATGATCGTCTCCAGAATTTCCGACAGACGTCGCGCCAGGCCGCGGCGGGTCGGGTGTTCCAAGGGCAGAACGCGGCGGGCGGCCTCGAGCAGGAGCCTGGCCCGCTGGCACGCGAGCTCGACCTCACCGCGAGCGACCAACGACTCGCTCGAGGGCCCCGCGCGGAGTTCCTCGAGCATCCCCTCGAACGGCCCACCGCCGGTCACGAGCCGCTGCGCAACCGCTTCGAGCGCGACGAGCAAGGCCGATGCCTCGTCTTCGAGGCCGCGCGACAGATCGCGCGCGCGAGCCAGGTGAGCCGCAGCCGCAGCGTGCCGCCCGTGCACGCGGGCCAGCGAAGCCGCGCGCACCCAGGCCTCGAGCGCCTCCCGGCCGAGGTCGGCCGCCCCGAGCGCGCGCGCGGCCACCACGAAGCGTCGCTCCGCCTCCTTGCCCTCGCCGCTTTGCGAGCCGCGGATTCGCGCCGCGATCGCATGCACCTCGGCCTCGATCCGCAAGATGCGGGCCCTGGTCGGCGGGGGCGGCTCGGGGCCCACCATGGTGCGCACCAGCGCGGCGAGGGGCTCCGCCTCGTGGAGGGCGTGCGTCCGGGCGAGGTGCTGAACGAGGGCGAGCACGGCCTCGGGCAACCCCTGGACCTGGCCCCGCGCGACCAACCCACGAACGGCTGCACGACCGTGTCGCAACCCTCGTTCGGTCTCGACCCTCGGCACGGCGATGCTCGCCAGCGAGCCGCGAAGGGCGAGCGCTCCCACGACTTCTCCGGCGTCCTCGAAACACGACGCGGCTTCGGCCCAGGCATCCACCGCCCGGTTCAGATCGCCCTGCGCGTGGGCGAGGTTCCCCAGCATCTGGACGATCCGGGCGCGCAGTCCCGAGGCTTCG
>CAZYSW010000375.1:0-6087 GCA_964650105.1 uncultured Nannocystaceae bacterium | reverse complement strand
CGCGAGCAGCTCTGGCTCACCCGGGCGGCCGTGAAGTCCGAGCGGGGCAAGGAGATCCCGCGGGCGCCGAGCCGCTTCCTCGAGGAGCTCCCCGAGGAGGCCGTGACGCACTACGAGATCGCCAAGGAAGAGGAGCTTTCGAGTGACGCGATCGGGATGATGGCCGACGCGTTCCTCAGCCAGATCAAGCCGCCCGCGTGAGGGGCCGACACGACGAAAGCCACGCCCCGCGAAGGGACGTGGCTTTCGTACGGACCGGCGCCCGAACGGGGTGCTCAGGCGCAGCCGCCCGGGATCAGGCCTTGGTTGATGTCCACCGTCGGCAGGGTGCAGGTGCCACCGTTGCAGTCGTCGTCGGAGGCGCACTCGTTGCAGACGCCGAGCTGGAAGAAGTTCATCACGTCGACCTCGACGCAGTGGTTGGCGCAGGCATCCTCGCCCGAGCCGTCGAGATCGCAGCCCCCGCCGTCGGGAACGGTGCCCGGATCGACGCAGTTCTTCTGGCCGCTGACGTTGGCGATGTCGTACACCGGCGTGCAGAGCTGGCCGTCGCTGCAGCCCGAATCGTCGGCGCACTGGCTGCAGGTGCTGGCCGAAAGCACGCTCGGCACGTCGAGGATGAGCGCGCAGACGAACGGGTCCTGACAGACCTCGTCGCTCATGCACCCTGCGCCCTCTTCACCCTGGTTGCAGGTCGCTCCCTGGGGCGGCGTCGCGAGCGGGTTGGGCAGGCTGCAGCCGCCCTCGGAGCAGTCGTCGTCGGTGAGGCATTCGCCGCAGATGCCGCCGAAGAGGCCCACCACGAAGCACATGCCCGACTGGCACTCCTCGTTCTCGAGGCAGCTCCCGCCGTTGGGCATGGGCTCGGGGGGGTCGCCGGTGGTACCCGGTTCGGAGTCCGAGGCGGTCTCCGTGGCCGCGGTCATGGTGCCTGGTTGGTCGGTGCCCGCCGACGGATCGGTCGGGCTCGAGGACTGCGAGTCGTTGCTCGTGCCGGTGTCGGCACCGGTCCCGTCGGTCCCGTCGGTCCCACCACCATCATTGGAGCCACCGTCGTCGCCGCAGCCGGCGAGCGCGAGGCCGCCGACGAGGCAAGCCATCCAAACGTTGGAAAGAAAACGAAGCTTTGTCGTCACCGTAGGTCTCCTGTCCCGGATTTCCAGGCCGGGAAGCATCGTCGCCCCCGAGCGTGGGGCGAGTCCAATGGCTTTTGCGGCATGGGTCAAGACCCGACCTGCGCTTCGTTCCCCGGGTGGGTCCGGTGCGGATCTGCTGGCTCTGGGGCCAAGACGCGCGACCGAGCGCCGCGTGCGCTCGACGGCCTTCGGCGGCCTGGAGGGCCCGCGGGCCTCCGATTGCAGGCCGAGCCCGAACGACGGAGCTGGGACGGTGGACGCGGTTCAGTCGGGAACGGAGACCAGCGCGTGGGGGCCTTGCAGGCGGACCGCGTAGGCTTCGAGCCGACCGCCCACGCACGGGCCTGCATCGCACACGCCGTCCTCGGGGCGGAAGCGGGCCCCGTGGGTCTTGCAGTAGATCCGTTGCGTGCGCTCGGACCAGAACTCGCCCTCGCCCATGTCGAGGTCGTAGCCGACGTGCGCGCAGCGGTTTCGGTAGGCGACGTGGCCCTCGAAGGTGTCGGTCTTCACGTACAGAAGGAAGCCCTCCACCGTCTCGCCGCGGTGATCGAAGCGGAACACCCGCGCCTCGCCGTGTCGCAGCGCCGCCGCACCGGGGACCAGGATCTCGCGCGCCATCAGGCCGGCCGCGCTCGGGTGAGGTCCTTGGCGAGGTTCTTTTGGTGGGCCTCGAGGGTGCCGCCGCCGATCTCGAGCAGCTTCGCGTCTCGCCACAGGCGTTCGACGGGGAACTCCTTGCAGTACCCGGCGCCGCCGAGAACCTGCATCGCGAAGTCGGCGACCTCCTTGCCGACCGGCGCGGCGAAGAGCTTGGCGGCGTCCGAGCCGAGGCGGTTGCGGATCTGCGGGCCGATGTCGCGCGCCACGTTGTAGACCAGGCACTTGGCGGCCTGGGTCTTGGCGTAGCCCTCGGCGATGTAGCGCTGGATCTGGCCGAAGCTCACGATGGGTTGGCCGAACGCCTTCCGCTCGCGGGCGTAGGAGACCATGATGTCGACGCAGCGCTCGGCGATGCCGACGCTCATCGCGGCCAGGGTGAGCCGCTCGATCTCGAGGTTGCGCATCATGTGCGTGACGCCTTCGCCCTCCCGTCCGAGGAGGTTCTCTTTGGGCACGCGGCAATCCTCGAAGATCAGCTCGGACATGGTGGAGCCCCGCATGCCGAGCTTGTCGATGTGATTGGAGGTGGAGAACCCCGGGCAATCGCGATCGACCACGAAGGCGGTGATCCGGTCGTCGACCTTGGCGTAGACCAAAAAGCAGAAGCCCTCGCAGCCGTTGGTGATGTAGGTCTTGGTCCCGTTGATGACGTAGCTGTCGCCGTCGGGACGCGCCGTGGTGGACATGCCCAACACGTCGGTCCCGGCGCCGGGCTCGGTCATCCCCATTCCCGCGATCCACTCTCCGGTCAGCACGCGCGGCAGGTAGCGCGCCCGTTGCTCGTCGTTGGCGCTGTTGTAGAAGTTGTTCACGAACAACATCGAGTGGGCCAGGTACGCCAGGCAGAAGCCCGGGTCGTACTTGGCGAGCTCGTTGTGCACGATCACCGCCGCCACGGCGTCCATGCCGGCCCCTCCTGCGGCCTCGGGAACCGTGATCCCGAGCAGGCCGAGCTCGCCCAGCTTGCGGAACAAGGGCACGTTGAGCTGGCCACGGAGATCGTGCTCCGCGGCCTGCGGGTCCACCTCGCGGCGCGCGAACTCGGCCACCATCTCGCGTAGCAGCCGATGCTCCTCGGTAGGCTCGAACAACCGGTCGTACTCGGTCTCGGGCATCGCTCAGCAGGGTATCGGAGAAGTCGCGCCTTGCCTCCTTCGGCCCGAGACGAAAACGCGCCCCAGGTGGCGAAATCTCTCACACCTCGCGCGGCGCGGCGCGACGGGCCGCGGTCGCGCGCGCACCGCAATGCGGTCGCCGCCTTCGCTGGAGCCACCGCGTCGCTTCGCAATCGTCGATGTCGTTCGGCGCTACCGATCGCGACACGCGACGCCTCGCCCGCCGCCCAAGTGCGCGTGATGGCAGGGCGGCGAGGCGTATGCACCCGCCGATCCGGCGATGCGTCGATCTCCCACCGTCGCGCTCGCGCTCGCGCTGTCGCTCGCCTTCGCTTGCCAACCCCCGCATCGGCCCCCCACGAGCTCGGAGTCGTCGGTCCTGCAGCTCGACTGGCCCACGTCCGAGGCCGGCGACGCGCTGGTCTTCCCGCCGCCGCCCGACCGGCGCCCGCGGCAGGCGCTGCGCGAGGCGGTCACCGCCGAAGCGGACACCGCCGTCACGGTCGACAGCCCGGTGCTGGATGCGGACGGACACTTCGAGCTCGCGGGTCAGGAGATCGCGCTGTACTTCAGCGATCGCGTGCATCCCTCAAAGGGCGGCTCGGGGCCTCTTTTGAGCATCGATCCACCCGTCCCCGGCAGGACGCACCTGGGACCGTGGTCGATCCGCTTCGTCGCGGATGCGCCGTTTCACCCCGACACCACGTACACGGTGCGGCTGTCGGGGCTGGTGGACGACCTGGGCAACCCGGCCGCAGAGGGCTGGGAGGCCACCTTCCGGGCCGACCCCCGCATCGTGATGGCGGGCAAGGTCCTGAGCTACATCCCCGATCCGGGCAAGCCCCGGCTCGTCGCCGTTCGCCCCCACGAGGGATCGCACGTGGGCCGGCGCGCGAGGGCGGAGATCCTCTTCGACCAACCCGTGTCGATCGCCCGCGCCCGCGCGCTGGTGAAGGTCGCCGACGAGGCCGGTGCGACGATCGACGTCAAGCTCGCACATCCGGCGCGGGACCTGTTCGACGGGGTCGAGGTCGACCGGCGGCAGGTCGTGGTGGTCGAGCCCCGGCGACCGCTCGCAGCGGGTCGAAGGCTGGAGATCGCGGTCCGTGATGCGGGCCAGGGCTGGGCGGACGCCCGCGCGCGGATGCTGGAGGTCGCCGGTCCGCCGCGGATCGACGCGGTCGACTGCGCGGGGTGGGACGCCTCGCGCTGCAGCTTCGCCGGCGGGGTGCTGGCGGCCGACCGGGGGCACGTTCGCGTGGTGCTGAGCAACCCGCCGGCGTCGCAGACCGCGGCTTTCGACGCGCTGTCGATCGTGCCCCGGCCGCGCAATCTCTCGGTGTGGATCGAGTCGTGGGATCCCCATGCGATCCACGTGTCGGGCGATTTCCGGCCGTCGACGCGCTACGACGTGCGGATCGACGGCGCGCTGCGGGACGTGTACGGGGGTCGGCTCGGCGAGCCCTTCGCGTTCGAGATCGAGATGGCGCCGCTGCCCGCGAGCGTCGGGATGCCCGAGGGTCAGCGTCTGCTCACCCGCGCCGAGGCAGCCGCGATGGAGGTCGTGACGCGGAACGTCACGCGGGCCTCGCTGAAGGTCTGGCGCGTCGAGGATCGCGGGGCGGCCTGGTACGTGGCCCAACGGCAACTCGGGAGCGGCGAGCTGCCCGAAGCTCCGCCTTTGGCGGTGTTCGAGATCGGGCCGAACGGGGCGCGCGACCAGGAGACGAAGACGCACGTGGACCTCGGCGGGATCCTGCGGTCGGGCTCGACCTACCTGCTCGGCCTGGAGATCGACGAGACCGCCGAGGGTGCCGCGGCCCCCGAGCCCTCGCGCTGGAGCCGGGCCGGTCGTCCGCCGATGAGCCTGGTCACCGTGGCGGACCCGACGGCGCTGGCCGTGCACGCGCGCATCACCCCCGAGGCGACGCTGGTCCACGTCGCCGAGCTCCTGGGCGGGCGGCCGATCGCCGACGCGGCGCTGTTCGTCGACGGCGTGGCCGTCGACGCGACCACGGACGCGACCGGGCTGGCGATGCTGG
This sequence comes from uncultured Nannocystaceae bacterium, assembly GCA_964650105.1. Taxonomy (GTDB): domain Bacteria; phylum Myxococcota_A; class Polyangia; order Nannocystales; family Nannocystaceae; genus CAZYSW01. The sequence goes on along the minus strand of CAZYSW010000375.1, from coordinate 1,131 downwards.
CGATGCCGCAAGAGCAGATCGTGGGCAAGGTGCTGCGGGTCGATCACGACGGTGCGAGCAGCAGCCTGCATCTGCAACCGACGCTGGGGGCGGCCGAGCTGATGCCCGAGCTTCGGGTCGGGCCGGCGACCGAGCCCGATCTGCGCGGCCTGGTGTTGACCGATCGTGGCGCTTACCGCCCGGGATCGACCCTGCATTTTCGTGGCTCGCTGCGCTACCGCGGCGGCGCACGGCTCTTGCCGGTGGCGCACCTGCCGGTGCGCCTGCGGGTGATCGATCCCATGGGCAAGGAGGTCTACACCGAGACGGAGCTCACCGACGACATGGGCAGCGCGGCCGGGACGTATGCGCTGCCGCGCAACGCCGCGATCGGTCGCTATCGCGTGCTGGTCGAGCCCGCGCTGCGGCCCGGCGAGATCGCCGAGACGACGGTGCAGGTGGCCGAGTTCGAGGTGCCGCGCTTCGCCGTCGACGTGACCACGACGGTCGTCGACCGCACGCTGCACGGTGTCGTCGAGGGGCGGTACCTGTTCGGCGCCGCCATGGCCGGCGCCGACGCGAGCTGGTCGCTGTCGCGGCAGCCCGAGCGCTTGCCGTCGACCGCCCTGACGGAACGCCTGCGCTTCGAGCCCACCCGGCGTTCGACCGAGGCGTGGGCGCTCACCGGGACGGGCACGCTGGGCTCCGACGGGACCCTGCAGGTCGACCGCGTCCTGGCCCTCGACGAGTCGCAGGGTCCGCAGCGGTTCGTGCTGGAGGCCGAGGTGCGCGACGCCTCGCACCGGGCGATCGCGGGTCGCTCGAGCGTCGTGGTGCACCCCCGCGAGCGCTACGCCGGCGTGCGGGTCGACGACGACTGGGTGAAGGCGGGCGCGCCGGTCGAGGTCGAGCTGGGGGTGGTGGACCGCGAGGGGCTGGCCGTCTCGGGGCGAACGGTCGAGGCCACGCTCGCCCGACGGACCTGGAAGCGGGTGCGACGGCCCGGGCCCGGCGGTGCGGAGCTGCACGCGTGGCACGAGGTCGTGCAGGAGGTGGATCGGTGCACCGCGAGGAGCAACAGCGTGCCGGTGCGTTGCACCGTGGTGCCCGAGCGGTCCGGCGACTACGTGATCACGGCGTCGGTCGACGGCG
>CAZYSW010000374.1:0-6110 GCA_964650105.1 uncultured Nannocystaceae bacterium | reverse complement strand
GCCGCAATGAGCTGCTCGATTTCATCACCCAAAACGACATCCAGAACGTCTGGTTCCTCGCGGGCGATTTCCACGTCTGCTTCTCGTCGAGGATTGACGAGGGCAACGCGCTGGCTTCTCGGGTCCGGGAGTTCGCGGTGACCGGCGGAAATTCCAACCCCGTGCCGGCGAGTTTGCTCGGCATCGACGGTGGGGGACTCTTCGACTGGGGCACGACCGCACCCCACGGGGTCCTCGTGACCTTCGACCCCCACGAGGACATCGTCAACGTCCGCTTCATCAACCCCGCCACGGGCCAGGACACGTTTTCCCAGGACTACAGCTACGGGGTTTGAGGAGGCGGCTAGAGTTGTCTACGAGGGCAGCGCCTCACCAACACAGGTCTGCCTCTTCACCTGCGGCGGTGACGCCTGGTCTGCCCGCGCCGCGCAGGCAGACTGGTACACGGGAGTGGGGCTGCGGAAGGGCGTGAGCTCACGTTGGATCAAAAGGCATAGGCGAAACCGACCGACGGCTCCTCGAACCAGTACGGGCGGCCGACGACCAGGTCGGGCCAGCCGTCGCCGTCGATGTCTCCGCCGCCCGCGAAGTCCCACCCGAACGCCTCCCCGTCCGCTTCGATGATGGCACCGCCTGCTTTGCCCTCACGAACATCGGACGCATTCAGCGGGCCGGTGTCCGCTTTTCCGAGCACCAGGATCATGGGGCTACCAAAACCGCCAAGTACAAAATCCGCGAGGCCGTCGCCGTCGGCATCGCCCATGGGAGCTACCTGCAGCCCACCATGGAGGTAAATATCGCGGCGAACCTCGAACCCGTGCACGCCGAGGTTGCTGAGGCCCACAGGATCGCTGTCGCTCTTTCCGAAGACCACGAATGCAGCGCCCCCGGAGGAAACGTAGAGATCCGCCAGGCCGTCCCCATTGACGTCTCCCAATCCGGTCGCCAGCCCTCCGGCACTGTCGTAGTCTCCCGTGCTCTCGATCACGAAGCCACGCACGTCCCCGGAGACAACATCCTCCAGAGCGAGCGGCCCGAGCTCCGGGCCACCGAAAACCACATAGATTCGCCCGGACTTCGGCGCGATGGCGGACTCCGAGGGTGCACCCACGACGAGGTCGGGCCAACCGTCACCATCGATGTCGCCAGGCATGTCCGCCGTGGAGCTGGCCCTCCCGCCTCGACCCGTCATGGAAAATCCCCGCCCGCTCTCATCGATCTCCGCGAGCTCGACCGCATCCCCGTCGGTCTTCCCGAACACTACGTACGCCCGGCCAAGTGCCTCCCCATCCACATGTGCATTGGGAGCACCGACGAGGACGTCATCGAGTCCGTCCCCATCGAGATCCGAACCGCCGGCCACGCGTTCGCCGGCGTCGTCGTTGGCGAGCGCACCCCGGACGACGAACCCACCACTCCCCGTCACCACATCGTCGAGCTCGACGGGCTCTCCCGTCGCCTTGCCGAACACGATGTAGGCGGAACCTGCATTATCGCCGTTCACATCCACGTTGAGATTCCCGAGCACGATGTCGGGAATCCCGTCCCCGTTCACGTCTCCGGCATTGTCCATCGACCATGGCAGAGTCGTGGTGCCGTTCTCTCCACGGATCACGAACCCCCCCGCGCCGCCCTCGACGTCCTCAAGACGCACATCGGCCATGTCCGGCTTCCCGAAGATCACGTACACGCGTCCCGGCTCGTCGACGCGCGTGTCGTCGACGACGATCTCGTCGTAGCCATCGCCGTTCATGTCACCCGCGATGAGGACGTGCTCACCGAGAGCGGCTTCGGCAGGCGTGGTCGGTCTCAGCTCGAACAGCAGTCGTGGCTCGAGCTCGCGCGGCGAGACGCCCTGTGTATCGCTGCTGCTGGTTCCATTCGTACTACAAGACCAACCATCGCAGGTGCTCGCACCGGCCGTCGACGTTTCCTGGGTGGCCGAGCCCGTGCTTTGTTCGGCGGCTTCCACCCCGTCCTCGCCCGTGCAGCCCCCGGTCAGCGAAAACCCAAGCGCGATCGCGAACAGGGAGGCAAGCCCCGATTGCCGGCTACCGGTCAAGGACTCCCCTCCACGCACTCCCCCCAGTTCGTGCAGAAGTGCCCTTCAGGACAGTTGTCGTCGATGATACACGGGGCCGTACAGACGCCCGAGCCTCGATCGCAAACCAGGGGGTCGATCTCGCACGGAGGCGAGCATTCGGGTGCGATGCAGATCGTCGGAAACGACTCTTCCCGGAGCTTGCCGCAGACGCGCTCTTGAGCCGCACAGTTCTCGATGCAGAAGCCATCGGGGACGACGCCATCGGGGAAGCAAGCTCCCGGCTTGGGTGCCACCGGATAATCCCTGGGATCGGCAAACACGCCGACGTCGCTGACGCACTGCATCCCCGTGTATTCGACGCAGCTCTCGGTCACCGCATCGGAAGCCTCTCCGCACGGGCAACCCCATCCGCTGTCCTCACCATCCTTGCAGTCGTGGCACAGAAACTCGCCGGGTGGACCTTCTCGGCAGACGTAGAACGGCTCGTTGCAAAACGGGCCGATGAACGGCGCGGGGAGATCGTGGTGGTACGCGGCGATCCCTGGGAACGCCTGGAACCAGGGTTCATCCGCGAGATCGAGGAGGCACGGACCACCGGGACATCCAGGATCTCCCTCGGGACAGGATCCGCCGCCTCCATCGTCCCCACCGCCTCCTCCCTCCGAGGTACATGTACTGCTGCAGCCGTCATCATCATTGGTGTTGCCGTCGTCGCACTCCTCGACCCCCTCCCACACGAATCCATCGCCGCACGCTGCGTTCAGACATGCGTTGGTGCAAGCGTCAGTGTCCAGGCCGTTGCCGTCGTCGCACTCCTCCCCCGGATCGAGGGTCTGGTTTCCGCAGACTTGGCAGGTCGGCAAGGGGTCGCACGCGAACACATCATGATGCTCGAAAACGTCGCACCACGCGCCGTCGAACAGGGTCTCGCCGAAATTGCACCCGTAATACGCGCCCATCATGTCCACCAGCATCTCGTGGCTGAAGGAATTCACGCGCAACGCATAGAACAGGGCCTCGGCCGCGGCATCGCGCGCCAAATCCTCTTGCGCGTCACCTGGATCCAAATGACGGGCCGGAAGATCGAAATCCTCGCAAAGATACGGCGCGGTCTCGCTGCACTCCTGACGGTTCAGGATCTCCCAGAAGGCCTGAAACAGTGGATCGAGCCGATACCCCGCCGAGGGGCCACACGCTCCCGTCGAGTGCCCCTCGTCGTTCTCGCCGGCCGTCAAACCTGCGAGCGTGAAGAGATCGAACGGATCTCCGTTGGGCCGACACACATCGTTGTGTGGGAGCTTGTTGGTTCCCAAGGAGACCCTGTTCAGAACCTCGCAACTGCCGGCACCGATTCCGTCGAACAGCGCGTGGATCCCCCAGAGCGCCATCAGTTGGGCAGTCGTCTCCTGAAGCGCGGGAGCCTCTTGCTCGGTACCGAGCACGCAGCTCTCCGGGCAGTGGGAACCACCACGTTTGCAATATGGAACGATTGCCTCCTCTGGCAGGCCCGGGGCCATGAACATATCGAGGTTGTGACCAAATTCATGGACCGTATGGCTGTTGAAGCTGTCACTGGTGTTGTTGCTGACCTCGAAGCGCCCGATCGACTCCTGCGGTCCACCTCCTGGCGGTTCCTGCGCGAAGTCGGAGCCTGGGGGCGCCATGCTGACGTTGAGGAGGTTTGCGCACGCGGCGCCACCGCAACTCGGAGACAGCTCTCCGACCGTCACCAGGATGCGCGGCCTGAACGTGCCCGGCGCAAATCCCGAATCCGGACCCAGCACCGAATCCCATCGCTCACCCGTGAGCTCGCCAGCAAGCCGCAGAAGGCTCACGAGCTTGTAATACGTGTCCTGCGCCTTGAAGGCGATAGTTCCCGGCTGCGCCGTGAAACTCGGGACTCCACTGGTGAAATCGGGGGCGACGAGCGCCAGGTAGTCGAGCCACTCTGCGGTGTCGTCCTTATTCTGCGGATCGTCCACGAAGCCCGTCATGTCGCGCACGAAGGCAGAAGGGCTCGCAAGGCGATAGCTTCCATCGAACGCCCCTTCGAGCGAGGCTCCCGTGCGGAGCTCCGCTCGGAGCTCCGCATCGATCTGTCCGTCGAGCGGATCGGATGCCGGAGCCTCCACGAGGGCTTCGATCGGAATCGGATCGTCGATGCTCTCGACGGTTCGATCGTCGAAGACGAGGAGCGGGGCAACCGGTCCGCCCGAGGGTTCCGCCTCGACGACCAGCCGAGCGGTGCCCAAGAAGCCGGCAAAGGCTGTGCCCTCGTACCCCACCGTCGCCCTCCGGGGATATGCTTTCAGCTCGACCCCCTCCACGTCGAGGCCCGAGCCGAGAAGCCCGTCCGCATGCGTTTGGAGCGCCTGCTCGGCGGCCGCTGGAGTGATGGGGTTCTCGGCTCCGGGGTAGAGGATCGATGGACAGCGATTGCACCAGACATGGCCATCGCGCCGGCCGGGGTCACCGTGACGTGGATGAGGGCGTCGGGGCCACCGATCCCAATCCCACGATACGTCTGCACGAAGCGATGAATCGTAAGCCCACCGGCCTGCAGCGGCGGTGCAGCATCGGGGACCAGCTCGAAAGCATCTGGGTCGGTCGGCTCGGCAAGCTGAAACGTGGTCGGGTGGTCGGCAAGAAACGCGCGGAGCTCCAGGAGCACTCCCTCGGGATCGAGCGGATCGGCAACCGAGAAGAGCGCGGTGCCGTGGGCCAGCATGCCTCCGATCCCGCCAATCGCTGTTCGATAGACCTCGATGGAGCAGTCGGGGTCACCGAGGCAGGCGATCTCGCAGTTAGGCCCTGCCCAGCCCGGATCGCAGACGCAAGATTCCTTCTCGTCGGCGACGAGCTCGCAGGAGCCATGACCGCTGCAGCATTCGACGGCCCCGGCCACGATTTCGCATGCACACTCGAAGCACTCCGATTTCGCGAGCTGGCTGTCGTCGATCGTCACGGTCTCGAAGCCGCTCACGGTCACGCCGATGCTGGCGAGCTCGGCCGTGGAAACCGGGGTGACCAACTCGTCGAGTCCAGAGCCCCCGTTCAGGATCTCACCCGGATCCCGGACCTCGCAGACGTTCCGAAGGACGACCCGGTCAGAGCCGCTTCCAGCATCGACGTCGTCTCGGCCTGGCCCCGGGACGATCGTGTCGTTGCCGGAATCGCCGCGACACACGTCATTCCCAGTACCGCCGACGATCTCGTCGTCTCCCGTCCCGCCGTGAAGCGCGTCGTTTCCCCCTTCCCCGAGAATGCTGTCGTGCCCACTCCCGCCATGGGCCACGTCGTTGCCACCGCCACACTCGATCGTATCATCACCGCTGCCGCCGTCGATGTAGTCATCGCCTGGACCGCCGAGGATGGTATCCGCCGCCGAGTCGCCCTCGCAGGTATCGTCTCCGTCGCCACAAACGAGGAAGTCTCCGGCGGAACCAGCGCGGAGCGTGTCATCTTCACCGAGGCCAATCAAACATTGAGAGGAGCTACCACCGATCAGTACGTTAGGTCCCGCGTCCCCCTCGACTACGGGCCAACCGGCCGGGCAGCACGAGCCATCGTCGCAGCTCGCAAGCGTCGGATTCGGGACCTCACCCGAAAGCACGTCCTCGATATCGACCGATGTGTCGTTGAGGTCGCTGCCGCTGATGGAGCTATTGTGCGCCACCCCTCCGTCGACGTCGTGAACGGCGCACGCAATTTGACTTGCGAGGACGAGGAACGAGAGCGAGAGCGAGAGCGAGGCGATCCGGAGCGGCTCATGAACAGGCATCGATATTCGCACGGTAGCGGTCTTCCGCGAGCCAATGGGACGAAAGGCGCCATTATTCTTTCGCCGTGAAGAAAACGTCGTTCTTGCGAGCGATCGCGAAGTGCGTGGCGGCCGCTCGACGTGGCTCGTGTCTGGCGCGTCCTGGCTCAGGGAGCTCGTGCGTAGCGCTGGGTCAAACCGTGGGTCAGGACCCCGGCCGCCGCGGGCCCGCCCCAGACGATGTTGCCGCGGAACCCCAGGAAGAACATCCCGGAGGCGGACACTCGGAGCGCATCGGACAGCAGG
>CAZYSW010000373.1:0-6121 GCA_964650105.1 uncultured Nannocystaceae bacterium | reverse complement strand
AGTTCTACGCCTCCATGCGCCTCGACATCCGCCGCATTGGCGCGATCAAGGCCGGCGATCAGGTGGTGGGCAACCGCACGCGGGTGAAGGTGGTCAAGAACAAGCTCGCGCCGCCGTTCCGCGAGGTCGAGTTCGACATCACCTACGGGGAGGGCGTGAGCCGGGAGGGCTTGCTCATCGATCTCGGCGTGGACAAGAACGTGCTCGAGAAGTCGGGGGCGTGGCTGTCCTACAAGGGTGAGCGGATCGGGCAGGGACGCGAGAACGCCAAGGCGTTTCTGCGCGAGCACCCGGACGTGGCGGCCCGGCTGGAGGCCGAGATCCTGCGCAAGCACGGCCTCGGCGGGGGCGAGGCGGCCAACGACGGCAGCGCCTCGGCCGCTCCCTCGTCCACCCCCGAAACGGGGGCGAGCGCGCGCAGCACCCACGCGTCCAACGGCAAGCCCCGCCCACGCGCGCGGGCGTAGCGGGCAAGCTCGCCCACGCGCACGGGTGTGCGAGCAGGACACGTACGCATGGGTCATGCACGTCGTCGATGACGACGGGTAGCATGCGCGCATGGCCAAGGCGCGGTCCCGATGGGTCTGTGGCGCGTGCGGGGCGACCCACTCAGGGTGGTTCGGAAACTGCTCGGCGTGCGGGGAGTGGAACACGATCGAGGAGCGGACGGACGCGCGCGGCGGCGATCGGGTCGTCCTCACCAACGCGCACGCGGCCGCTGTCCCCATCGGTGAGGTCCGAGACGAGGCGGTACGCAAGCCGTGTGGCCTCGCCGAGGTGGACCGGGTGCTCGGGGGCGGGTTCGTGGCCGGAAGCGTGGTCCTGCTCGGTGGTCCACCGGGGATCGGCAAGTCGACGCTCCTCCTGCAAGTCGGTGCGTCGATGGCCCGGGCGCACGGGGCCGTCCTGTACGTCAGCGGCGAGGAATCGGTGGCGCAGGTGGCGGGCCGGGCGACCCGCTTGGGGGCCGAGCACGACAAGCTGCTGTTGATGGCCGAGACGCGCACCGAGCCGGTGTTGGACGCCGCCCGCGACCTGGCCATCGCGGGCGAGCTGCAGGCGTTGATCGTCGACTCGGTGCAGACCCTCTACAGCGCCGAGCAAGAGGGGCTGCCGGGGAACGTCGGTCAGATCCGGGCCGTGGCCGCGCAGACGATCAGCTTCGCCAAGACGCAGGGGATCCCGGTGGTGCTCGTCGGGCACGTGACCAAGGACGGTCAGCTCGCGGGCCCTCGACTGCTCGAGCACATGGTCGACGCGGTGCTGTCGTTCGAGGGGGACGACGAGCGGGCCACTCGACTCTTGCGCGCCAGCAAGAATCGCTTCGGTAGCACGATGGAGCTGGGGGTCTTCGAGATGACCTCGCGCGGCCTCGCCGAGGTGACCAACCCGTCGGAGGCGTTCCTGGCCGAGCGTCCCACGGGGGCGGCCGGGTCGTGCGTGACGGCGACCATCGAAGGTTCGCGTCCGTTGCTGCTCGAGGTGCAGGCGCTCTTGAACGCGTCGGGGGGAGGCAACCCGCGGCGCAACTGCGTGGGCGTCGACGGCTCGCGGCTCGCGATGCTCCTGGCGGTGCTGGAGCGCCACGGCAAGATGGAGGTCTCCGACCGGGACGTGTTCGTCAACGTCGCGGGAGGGATGCGCTTGTTCGAGCCGGCTTCGGATCTCGCGGTGCTCCTCGCGGTGGCGTCGAGCCGCTTGGGCCGGAGCCTCGACGATCGCCTGGTCGCGATCGGCGAGGTGGGGCTCACCGGGGAGCTGCGTCAAGCGACGCGGCTGGACCTGCGCCTGACCGAGGCTGCGAGGCTCGGGTTCCGCAAGGTCCTGATCGCACGAGGACCGCGTGGCCGCAGCGTCGAGCCGCCTGCGGGGCTCGAAGTCATCCCCGCGGCCAGCGTGGCCGAGGCCTTGGAGGCCGCGCTGTCGTGGCGAACGCGAGCATGAACCCTCGGGCTCGAGGCCTGCGGGCCGAGGGGCTCACATGGGGGCGGAAAAGGGCGACGGGAGCGGACCGTTCGCGGGCGGCTCCGGCTCGCGCTCGCGGTCGGCCGGCGCGGGTCGGCGAGAGGCCGCCGGCACGGCCTGCCGCGTGCGCTCGCTTCCGCCTTCGCGGGCGTTCGCCTGGGCGCGATCCTGCTTCTTCCTCTTCTTCTTGGCCTTGGCGGAGGACTTGCCCGTCTTGCCCGCCGGAGGATCGAGGACTCCCTCCACGCCGTGCCTGGCCAGCAGCTTCGAGGTGAGCGCGCGCTGACCGGCGGTGAGGTGCGGGTGCATGGCCTCGATCGCCGCGAGGGCCCGATCGGCGATCCGCGTCTCGAGCTGCACGATCTCCTGGTGGAGCTCCGCCGCGCCCTCGAAGTCGGTCCCCTTGTACGCGCGGGCGAGCTCGCGACGCTTGGCCGCCAGCGCTCGGGCGTCGGCCCGGACGTCGTCGCGATAGCTGCGGATGATCGGGAGCAAGGCCTCGATTTGATCGGGCGTGCACTGCAACCGCCGACACAGCCGCGCGAACGGACCCTTCTTGCTCAGCGTGGCTTCATCGGCCGCTGCTCCCTCGCGCGTTCTGGGCGTGGGCTCGGTGTCGCCGCTGAGCGCGAAGGCCAGACCGAAGCCTCCGGCCGCGATGGCGACGATGACGACGAGGTGCTTGATCCCGAAGCTCATCCAGACAGCCTTCCGACGAGGGCCCGACCCAGTATGCCAGGACTCCCGCGCCGTGAGCGGTCCACCGGCGGCCGAAGGGGTCGACGCGGGGCTCGCGCCCCATGCGTCGTTCTTGGCGAGCGCCCTCGTCGAGATCGGGGCGCACGAAGCTGGTGACGAATCGTCCTGCCCCGGCGGGGGCGCCGCGACCCGAGCGGGGCCCCCGGTCACCGACCGCGCCCGAAATCCGTGACGGAGGGCGAGACGATCTCGGGCGCCACGTCAACGCCCGTCGTGCCGCGCTTCGGGCATGGTGTCGCCGCGCTTCGGCGGGTCGCAAGCGCGCGTCGCGGAGCGGGGCCTCCCACCGCGCCTCGCGGTCGTCCGATCAGAACTTGATGCCGAGCTGCGCCTGGAAGGTCTGCACGGCGCGGGCGTCCTCGCGGGTGCCGTCGCTGCGCAGGCGATTGAAGGCGGGCAGCGGGAACATCACGCCGTACTGCATCTGGAAGAAGATGGGCTCACGCGCATCGTGGTAGCGAACGGCGCCGTCGAGCTCGATCCCGTAGCTCCACCGGTTGCCGAGTGTGGCCTGCCGGAGCGCGGCCAGGGCGTATCCGACGTCGACGCGGGCGCTGAAGTGCTTGAAGAAGTAGAAGGCCGCCCATGGCTTGAAGTAAGCGGCGTTGGACACCGTGCCCAGGATCTCCCGGAACATCAGGAGATCGATGTTGTAGGCCGGGTTGAATCGGAAGTTGGTCAGGCGCTCGTCGGCGTTGTTCTCGACGAGTGGGTTCAGATAGTTGTAGTCGAGCGAGCTCGACGAGTCGCCGCTGGCGAAGCCGTGGTCGAAGCCGATGTGGAAGCGGTCCTGGAAGAACCCGTACTTGAACTCCAGCGCGTACCCACCGTTGAGGATGAGCTGGCGGTCCAGGTTCTGTCCGCCGATGGGGCTGTCGAGGGATTCGAAGTACTGCTCGCCCCCGAGCCCGACGACGTCGTCGGAGAGATCCCGCAGGCGGAAGGTCCCGAAGTTCGCCGCCGCCTCCAGCTCGATCCGGAGGGTGCGCCAGTTGACGCGGAACCACACGTCGGGCGTGGCGATGAACGCTGCCCGTCGCACGAGCACACTGGCGTAGTTGTTGAGGCCGGTGCGCCCCTCGTCGTCGAACTCGCCGTTGCCCAGCGGAGCACCGCCGCCGTCGATCGGATCGGGGAACGGGGCACCTTCACCCGCCGCGTAGTAGCTCGGGTTGGTGCCCAGGCCGTCCCCGAATCCGGGCGCTCCCAGGGCGGCGTCGACATCCTGATAGCGGAGCCACGAGATGAGCCCGAAGTTCACCACCGGCCCGCCCAACGCGAGCTTGCGCTCGAGCATGTCGGGCTCGTCGCGCCGCTCGACGCCGATGCTCCACTGGTAGACGTTGTCGAACTTTTCGATGGAAAACGCCTGCCCGATGGTGCCCCCCGAGGCCCACTCGGGGCCCAGGACCTGCTCGGTGGTCGGGCCGCTCGCCGCCCAGTCCCAGGAGGCGAAGACCCGGTAGGTCCGTCGGCGGTCCTTGCCGAAATCGAACGACAGGCGCAGCGAGTCCACCGAGTCGCCGTAGTCCTGGTCGACGTACCGGATGATGTCGGCCTGCTCCCCGCGGTAGTAGCCCTCGCCACCGTTGGCGACGAGCCCCATGCCCCAGCTCCACGGCATGCGGCCGAAGGCCACGTCCAGGCCCCACCCGAAGCGGATGCGGCCCCAGGCGCGCTTGGCCACCACGCTGTCGGTGAAGCTGTTCACGCCCGAGGCAGGGGGGACCTGGGTCCGGGTGAACAGGTTGATCGGCGCGTAGGGGAAGTCGTACGCGAAAGCGTCCGGCGTGCTGCCGAGCACGACGTTGTCGAGGACGTCGATCTGGCTTTGGACCGACACCGAGTCGGTGACGTGCAAGATCGGGTTGAGCCGCAAGCGCATGTTGGCACTGGCGAACCCGTTGCGGCGGCGACAGCGGGTCCGCGCGCGCTGCGGCGAGACGCCTCGCTCGTCGAGGCGATTGAGGCAAGCGGCGTCGTTGAGCCGCAGCGGGTCGCCCTCGTCGATCTCGGCGGGCGGCGAGAAGAACTTGTTGGGTCGCTCGGGCGGATCGTTCGGATCGAGATCGGAGAGCAGGTCGAGGTCGAGGCGATGGAAATAGTCGCCTCGCATGCGCATGTAGCCGTGGAGGTCGAAGAGCTGAATCCGGCGAAGCCGAGAGGGAATGGCCGGCACGCGCTGGATGGGCTGGAGCGCCTCCTTGTCCTTGGGTGCTTCTTCGGCCGGCCCTTCCTTCTTCTCCTTGCGTTGTCCCGGTGGACCGCCCGCGGGGCCGAGCGGACCGGGGCCGGTCGGTTGCGCGTGCGCGACCGCGCCGTGGCTCGGCAACCCGATCCCGAGCACGACCGCGAGCAGGAAGCCCAGGCGCAGGACCCGGGGAGGCGACTGCGTGGCGCCGGGCATCAAGGGCGCCGCACGCTAACAACGGCCCTCCATGCCGTCAACACGGCAGGTTTGGTCACACCGTGCGTTCCGGGTTTCGCCCCGAGCGTTTGCGCTTCGCTCTCGCGGAGGAAGGCGCCCAAGGGCCAGCCGCCGACGGGTCCCCACGGGCGCGGGTGGGCGAGACCCGCGGGGGACACCGCGCCCTGCGACGAACGATCCGGGCCCGGCGACCGCGAGCGGTTCCCCGGGGCGTCACCGTGGGGACCACGTGTCCTCTTGCCTCGCCGCCGGGTGGCCCCGCCGCGCGTGCAACGGGCCGAAGGAGGTCTTCGTGCCCCGCCCCGAGCGTGGCGACCATTTTTGCGAGGTCGACGAGCTGATAGCCTCCGCTGCCGTGACACGGGGTCGATGGCAACCCGGCCAGCTTCTCTTCGCGGGCTTCGAGGGGCTGGAGCTGCCCGGAGAGCTTCGCGCCCTCGTGGCGCAGGGGCGGATCGGCGGGGTGATCCTCTTCGCCCGCAACGTGCGTGATCCGCACCAGGTGCGTCGCCTGGTTCGGGCGATCCGCGAAGCAGGACCCGCGGATGCACCCGTCACCGTCGCGATCGATCAGGAGGGCGGACGGGTTCAACGCCTGCGCGATCCCTGGACCGAGTGGCCGCCCATGCGTCGATTCGGCGAGCTCGGTGAGGTGGAGGCGACCCGTCGATTCGCTCGGGCGCTCGGGCGCGAGCTGTTCGATCTCGGGATCGGCCTCGACTTCGCGCCCGTGGTCGACGTGGATACCAATCCGGCCAACCCGGTCATCGGCGATCGCAGCTTCGGATCCAGCGCGGACGTGGTGGCCGAGTACGGTGCGGCGTTCATCGAGGCGCTGCAGGAGGTGGGGATCGCCGCGTGTGCCAAGCACTTTCCGGGCCACGGCGACACGGTGGCCGACAGCCACCTCGAGCTTCCGAGGCTGCCGCACGATCTCGACCGCCTGCGCGAGGTGGAGCTCCCTCCGTT
>CAZYSW010000372.1:0-6137 GCA_964650105.1 uncultured Nannocystaceae bacterium | reverse complement strand
TCAGGCTGAGCCCGACACGGCGCCCCTTCGACGACCCGCGCACCGATCGATCGAGGTGCAAGCGCTGACCTACGCGCAGATGCTGCCGCGACACATGTTCGGTGTGGACGCGGCCTGGGTCCTCGGCACCGAACAGTTCCAGCTCCGCGTGGGCGCGGTCGTGGCGGCCGCCCGCCCCTTCGACATCGGCGCGTACGAGGTCACCAACGTGATGGAAGCGGGCCAGCTCGACGTGTGCGCCGCCAAGCAGGTCCAGCGGCACCGGATCCGCATGTGCATCGGCGGCCAAGGCGGGGCGTGGCAACACCGCTGGGAGGGCCAACGCGTCGAGTGGGACGTGACCCCCTGGGCCGCCGGCACCCTCGAGAGCGACTATCGCATCGAGGTCTCTCGCCGCGTCGGCATCTTGTTCGGCGTGGGCGTCACCGTGCCGGTCGTCGGGCCCCAGTTCCAGGGCAACGACGAGCTTGGACGGAGCTCGCCCTTGGTCTTCGTGGGGCCGGTGGCCGGCAGCCTCACGTTGGGTGCCGCGTTTCGACTCCTCTGAGCGCGCTCGTAGCCCCGCGCGTGGCCTTGCCCCCCGCGACCGCGTCGGGCGGGCCCCGCCTGGTATCCTCGCGCGGCATGAAGCAGCGCACGCATGCAGCGCTCGATCCGGAGCTCTGCGGTCGCACGACGAGCTTGGCGGAGGGTGAGGCGACCGTGGAGCTGGTCACGACCCCCCGCATGCGCGCCGACGACGAGGGCCTGGTCCACGGCGGCTTCGTGTTCGGCCTGGCCGATCACGCCGCCATGCTGGCGATCAACCATCCGAACGTCGTGTTGGGAAGCTCCAGCGTTCGGTTCGAACGACCGGTGGTCGTCGGCGAAGTCCTCGTCGCCCGAGCCCGTCGGCGCGAGGGCGAGGGCAAAAAGCAGCTCGTCGACGTCGAGGTGCTGCGCGGCGACACGATCGTGATGCGCGGCGAGTTCGTGTGCTTCACGCCCGAGCAGCACGTTCTGCGTGGAAGGAGCCAGTCATGAATGGTGGCGATCTGGTCGCCGAGGTCCTCGATCGACAGGGCGTTCGCTTCTTGTTCACGCTCTGCGGCGGTCACATCTCGCCGATCCTGGTCGGCGCCAAGGCTCGCGGCCTCCGGGTCGTGGACGTACGTCACGAGGCCACGGCCGTGTTCGCGGCCGATGCCGTCTCGCGCCTGACCGGAGTTCCGGGCGTCGCGGCGGTGACCGCCGGCCCCGGCGTCACCAACACGATCACCGCGATCAAGAACGCTCAGCTCGCGCAGTCCCCCGTCGTGCTGCTCGGGGGCGCCACGGCGACGCTGCTCAAGGGCCGCGGATCCCTGCAGGACATCGACCAGATGGCCCTGTTCGCCCCGCACGTGAAGCTGGCCACCACGGTGACGCGGGTACGCGACCTCCCCTCCACGCTCGAGCAGGCGTTCCAGGTGGCCCAAGAAGGCGTGCCGGGCCCCGTCTTCGTGGAGTGTCCCGTCGACCTCCTGTACGACGAGGCGGTCGTGCGCCGGATGATGGGCGCCAAGGCGACCACCGACGTGCGCAGCCTGCCGGACATGGCGCTGCAGCTCTACCTCCGCTACTACCTGGGCCGCACGTTCGCCGGCTCGGGGCGGGCCCGCGCGGGCGACCGATGCCAGCCGAGCGTGCCGACGGCCTTCCCGAGCGCGGTCGAACGAACCGCGAAGGCGCTGGCCGAGGCGCGTCGACCCGTCCTCCTGGTCGGATCGCAGGCCCTGCTCCGCGGTCCCGACGAAGCCGAGCGGCTCGCCGACGCGCTGGGGCGTCTGGGCGTGCCCGTGTACCTGTCGGGGATGGCGCGGGGCCTGATGGGGCGCGCGCACGAGATCTGGTTCCGACACAAGCGCACGCAGGCCCTCAAAGACGCGGATCTGGTGATCCTGGCCGGCGTGCCCTGCGATTTCCGGCTCAACTACGGGCTGCACATCTCGCGCAAGGCCACGCTGATCTCCGTCAACCGCAGCGAGGAGGACGTCAAGAAGAACCGCCGCCCCAAGCTCGCGGTCGTGGCCGATCCCTGCGATTTCTTGGGCCGGCTGTCGCGGGAGCTCAGCGTCGACCGCTCACGCTGGCGGCCCTGGGTCGATCGCCTCCGCACGCGCGATCGAGAGCGCGAACAGGAGATCGAGGCGCAGGCCGAGCAACCCACCGATCTCGTCAACCCCTTGCGGGTATGCACGGCGATCGAGGATGCGCTGGCCGAGGACTCGGTGCTCGTCGCCGACGGGGGCGATTTCGTCGCCACGGCCTCATACATCCTCTCCCCTCACACACCCCTTTCCTGGCTCGACCCGGGGCCGTTCGGCACCTTGGGGGTGGGTGCCGGCTTCGCCCTGGGCGCGAAGCTGTGCCGCCCGCAAGCCGAGGTGTGGCTGTTGTGGGGCGACGGATCGGCGGGGTACTCGCTGGCCGAGCTCGACACCTTCGTCCGCCACGAGATTCCGGTGATCGCCGTGATCGGCAACGACGCGTCGTGGGCCCAGATCGCCCGCGATCAGGTCGAAATCCTCGAAGACGATGTGGGCACGGTCCTCGCCCGAACCGACTACCACGCCGTGGCCGAGGGCTTCGGGGCCGCGGGACTGGTGATCCGACGCCCCGAGGAGGTGGCCGACGTCCTGAACCGGGCCAAAGCCCTCGCCGCCGAGGGACGCCCCGTCCTCGTCAACGCTCACATCGGCAAGACGGAATTCCGCAAGGGATCGATCTCGATGTGAGCGTGCCGCAGGGCGCCGCGGTGACACGGCGTCTTCGTGGACGGCCTTCGACGCCTCACGACCCGCCCAGGCGCATCGATCTGCGGTTGCGGACGGCCTGCAGCTCCAATTGGGACGAGGTCGTGACCGTCCTCGCCTGCTGCACGAAGAAGCGCGCGAGGCTGCCGGGGATGGTGGTCGTCAGCTTCACGTCGCGCCGCTGGTAGGTGTAGATCGTCTTTTGGCGCCACGGATCGAACGACGTCGTTCCCAACGAGTCGTCTTCGCTCAGGAAGATCTGGGAGGTCGGCACGACGATGCGCACGGGATCGCCGTCGGCCCCGTCGACCGTCCACACGGCCACCACGTGATTCCAGGTGGGCCAAAACAGGCCGATCCGATCGACACCGAGTCCGCGTGCGACGAAGGCGAAGAGGGCCGAAAGCTCGTCGCACTCCGCGAACGCGGTCGTTCCGACCTGGTCGTCCCCAGGCGCGGAATCCTCGTACGACACCTCGCCCCCGTCGGGCTCGAACGCGTCCCACTGGGCCCAGATCGCGTCCGATCGCGGCGCGCGGTTGGTGATCTTCCAGGTGAGGTGCCAGGCCCCACCGTCGCGCGTCACCTCGAACGTCAACCGCACGCGGACGTAGTCCCGGTACAGCTCGGGCGTGTCGGCGAGCGTATGGGCCGAAACGAAGGCTTCGTAGTCGGCGCGGACGACATCACTTCCTTCCATGTCCGCGGCGATCGACTCCATCTCGCTCAAGAGCGCCTCCACGCTCACCCGTCGCTGGCCGGCGAAGGGCAGCGGCTCGGGTTGGGGCTCGACGACCGCCAAACCGAGGTCGGCGATCGGAGCGTCGTCGGGGCTCGCGGGCGCGACCGCGTCGGAGGCCGGTGGCGCGGCTCTCCCGTCGTCGCGCCCGGTCGGGGTGGGGCCCCGATGCACTTCGGCCGAAGACGTTGCAGCGTTGGGCGACGTCGCCTGCACCGAGCATCCGATGGCGACGAGAAGCAGCGGGCCGAGAGCGGCCCGCTGCAGCGGTGGCGGAGATCCGCAGCGCGGCGCGAATCGAGGCATGGCGGCGCCTCAACGCACGCCCGGGGGCGCGGATCTACCAGTTGGGGATCTCGACGTCGGGACCGGGAACGTCGGCCCCTTCGTCCGGCTCGGCCTCGACCGGTTCGCTCGGCGGCACCTCGGCGACCGTCGGCACAGGCACGGGAACGAGCACCGGCTGGGGCGGGGGAACGTCGGCCTCGGGTTCGGCCTCGACCTCCTCGGCCGGGGACGAGGCAGGCGGCGTCTCGTCTCCGGAGCGGGCGCTGTAGACCCCGACCCCGATGGCACCCGCGGCCCCCAGGGCAACGGTCAGGGCCAAGAACTGCTCCATGTCGATTCGCATGTCGTCCCTCCTCGCGTGGTGAGCCTTCGACGCTCGCCGAGTCCAGGTCTTGCTTAACCCACGGTAAACATGGAGCACAATATTCCCGCGCCCCGCCGCCCGGGGGCTCGGCCCCCGAACGGCAGTTCCTCCGGTCGGGCCATCGGAAACCCCTCGTTCCCGGACGGCCGATTGCTCCTTTCGACGGGCCGGGGCGCGGCGGGCGAGTCGCCGTGCCGCGCTCAGCCGCCGCCGGGAGCACGCGGGGCGTTGCCGCTTCCGAACCGACCCTTGCCCTCCCCCTTGCCTCCGCTGGCGTCCGCCTTGGCCGATCCTCCCGGAGCGCGCGCCGCCTTGCGGCCTTTGGACTTGTCGTCGTCGGGGGCGGGCTCGAGATTCTTGTCGAGCGGGAAGTCGGGCTCGCGTTGCGGATCGCAGTCGGGCGGCGGCCCGAAGCCGTCGGCCGAGAATTCGTACTCCAGCGACCCCTTCGACCGCGCCTGCCCCTTCTTGTTGCGATCCGCCTGCGCCTCGATGCGCACGCGATGCTGCCCCTTGCGGGCCGGCGTGCAGTACGAAAGCAGATAGAACCGCTTGGAGTGCGCATCGATGCGCGCGGCCACCTCCTCGAACGCCTGGGTCACCTTCTCGTCGTCCTGGGCGAGCACGGTCCCGTCGCGTCCGATGGCCTCGAGCTCCGCCTTGTCGATCTCCGCGCCGATGGTGAAGATCTCGAAGTTGGCGTACTTCTCGTCGCCGAGCTTCTCGAGCATCTCCTCTTTGGTCACGCGCGCCGCCCGGTCGCTGCCGTCCGTGAAGACCACCAGCGTCCCGAACTTCAGCGGCCGCTTGTCCTTCTTCAGTTCCTCGTCGAGGACCTCCAGCCCCTGTGAAATGGCGCCGTACAGGTTGGTCGAGGGATCCTTGGCCCGGTAGGTGCGCAGCCCGTCCAGCCCGCCGTCGATGCGGGCCTTGGCCTCCGTGAACGGGACGACCGAATGAATCTGCTCGTCGCCGTCGAAGGCATAGACGCCCACCTTCTGGGTGGCGCCGACCTTCTCGGTGAATCGCTGGGCCGCGTCGACGAGGCGATCGCTCTCCCCCGACTCCGTGATGCTGCCGCTGACGTCCACCAACAGGAGCGTGTACATGACCGCCGCCACGTCCGGATTCAAGATCACCTGCTTGCTCTCGAACTCGGAGACGACCTTCTCGTCCTCGTAGATCGTGAAGTCCGAGGCTTCCAGGCCGGCGACGGGCTCGTCTCTCTTCTCCACCGTGAAGAACACCCACACGTTGTTGGGCTTCTTCTCGGCGGAGTTGATGCGGGTGACGGTCAGATTGCTGCCGCACCCTGCGAGCAGGAGTGTTGCGAGAAAGACTGTGCTCGTCCTCACGGGTCGTTTTTGCCCGTGCGCGCTCGCTCTCGCAACTGGCCAGGCGCCGCGGTAGGCGTCGCCCCCCGGGCGGCTTACCTGCGACCGCCCGTTTTGGAGCCCCGAACGGAGGTCAGAGGAGCAGCATGGGTATGCGGAGGTAGGACTGCAGCCGCTCGCGCAATCGACGGTCCACGGCTTCGATCAGGGCTCGGTCCCCGTCCCCAGTCGCGGCTCTTCGCGCTGCGCGACCAGGCTCTCGAACTCCTGGCGGTCCAACGTCTCGCGCTCGAGCAGGTGCGCGGCGACGCGATCGAGCGCGTCACGGTGCTCTTGCAGGATCGCAAGTGCCTCTCGATACGAGGCATCGAGCATCTCCCGGACCTCCTCGTCGATCTCGCGCGCCGTCGCCTCGCTGCAGTCCACCGTGGACTCGACCAGCGGACGACGCAGCATGGGGATGCCCTCGCGACGTCCCACGTGAGCGAGGCCGACGCGCTTGCCCATCCCCAGCATGGTGATCATCTGCCGCGCCATGGCGGTGGCCTTCTCCAGGTCGTTCTCGGCGCCGCTCGACACCTCTCCGAACACGATCTCTTCCGCGGCCCGGCCCCCGAACATGACGCGCATGCGATCGC
>CAZYSW010000371.1:1969-6156 GCA_964650105.1 uncultured Nannocystaceae bacterium | reverse complement strand
AAGCGCGCCGCCGAGGCCAAGGCCTAGCCGGGCCGTCGACACGGTCCAACGCCCCGGCGACGGGCGTTCTCGCCTCGGGCGACGTCTCCGAGACGTCGCCCGGCGGCGCGGCCACCTCGGCATTATGTCATAATGCTGGACCCGCCCGGGCCGCCCCGATGTCCGCGCACGTCCTCGAATCGTCGATCCGCGAGGTGACGGTGTACCGGCGGCGCGCGATCGTCGTGCGGGAGGCCGAGCTTGGTCGCACCGGGGCGGGCTTCCCCGAGGAGCTCCATCTGGTCGGGTTGCCGCTGACGCTGGACGACGCGTCGCTGCGCCTCGAGGTGCAGGCGCTCGAGGCGGACGCCGACGCAGCGGTTCCCATCGCGGGCGACCTGAGGATCACGCTGGCGGTCCCTCCCGCCGACCCTCGTCTGCCGCCGCCCGACGACGAGGCGCTCGAGCGTGCGGAGCTCGAGCACGCCCGTGCCCAGCGGACCCTCGACGATCTGCAGTGGGCGCTCGAGCGTGCGCGCGAGCTCGACGTGGCGCCACGCGGGAGCCCCGAACAGGGGCAGCCTCCCGCGGTGTCGCCGACCTCGGCGCGCCTCGATCTCCTGACCTTCCGACGCGAACGGGTGCTCGCGCTGCAGCAGCGCATCGAGGATGCGAGGACGCGCGTGCACCAGACCGAAGAACGCCTGGCGACGCTTCGCGAGCGTCGACGCACGGCGTCGACCCACCGCAACGCGCGTCCATGGGAGCTCCGCAAGGTCGCCGTCGTTCGTCTCGAGCCGACGCCCGGGGTCGCGTTGCCGGACGCGGTACGGATTCGCCTTCGCTACGCCGTGGACGGAGCCCGGTGGGCGCCGTCGTACGTCGTCCGGCTCGATCCGCGGATGGCCCGCGCGCGCCTGGAGCTGCGCGCGGTGGTGGGGCAGGCGACCGGCGAGGACTGGCAGGGCGTCCGTCTCCGCCTGTCGACCGCGTGCAAGGATGCGTGGACCGAGCTCCCCGAGCTGCACGCCCAGCGGATCGGTCGGACGCAGCCCGAGCCGGCCAAAAGCGGCTGGCGACCGCCGCCGGTCGGCGCGGCGGAGCTGTACGCGGACTACGATCGCGACCTGCATCGCGCCCCCGTGCCGCCGCCGAGCCCTGTGCCGCGTCCGGCGTCGACCGTTCGCGCGGGGATGGCAGGCGCGAGCGCCGAGCGTCCCACGCTGCTTCTGCCCGCGGCAGCACCGGCGCCGTCTCCAGGCCTGCCGCCGCACGTGGTCCCCGTGTCGGCCCCTCCGGCCGACGCCGCTCCGCTGTCGCGAAGCGCGGCCGCGGGCGGGTTGGGAGCGATGCTGGGGAGCGCGATCGATGGGCTCGCCGGGTTCGGCCGTTCCGAGGACGCGGTGGGGGCCGAGGCTTCCGACGAGCCGCCGCAGCTCGCGAGCATCACCGCGGATCGCTCGCTGCTGGAGTACGGCCGCCTGCGCCTGTCGGGACCCGAAGATGCTCGCCGCGGCCGTCTGCACCGCGTCGAGGACCGGGTCGCGTACACCGAGCTCGCCGGCCTCGCCCCGAGCGCGCAGGCGGTGGGGGAGGGGCTGCAGGCGGCGCGCGCGGCCGCCCGGGCGATGGACGGGCGGGACGCCCCGGCCCGGCATCGATGGCCGAGCTCCGACGCGGGGTTCGACTACGTGTACTCGGCCGATGCGCCCCTCGACGTCGCCAGCGACGGCAAGCTGCACAGCGTTCCCATCGTCGCGCAGGCGCAGGACGCCGAGCTGCGCTTCGTCGCCGTGCCCCGCGAGACGCAAGACGTGTTTCGGACCGTGGTGCTCCGCAACCCGTTGGCGGCTCCGCTCTTGCCGGGTCCGGCCGACGTGTACGTGGGGGGCCGCTTCACGCTGTCGTCCGAGCTCGAGCTCACGCCCGTGGGCGGCCGCATCGAGCTGGGGCTGGGGGTCGAGCAGGCCCTCCGGATCGCGCGCAACGTGGATTTCGTGGAGGACACGTCGGGGTTGATCAAGCGACAGCTCGAGCTGCGGCACACGGTCCGCATCGAGATCGTCAATCACCTGTCGCGTGCGGCTCGCGTCGAGGTGCGGGAGCGCTTGCCCGTTCCCGCGCGCGACGTCGAGGAAGACGTGCAGATCGAGACGGTGTCGGTGCAGCCGGCCTGGGAGGACTACACGCCCAAAGACGATCCCCTGGAGGGGGGCAAGGTGTGGAAGGTCGAGGTGGGGGCCGCCCAGCGATGCAACCTTTCGGCGACCTGGGTGATCCGGATCCCCAGTCAGCAGGAGCTGGTCGGGGGCAATCGGAGGGAGCGCTGATCGCATGACGCAGGCCGCCGCAACCAGCCCGCGACCGGTGGTGCCTTCGGGTCCCGAGGGGCCAAAGCTGCTCGAAGCCACGGTGGCGGTGCAGGCGGTCACCTTGATGGAGGACCGCGCCATGGTGTCGAGGCGCGGGGTGCTGACCCTCCCTCCGGGTCACAGCCGCCTGCGCATCGAGGGGGTGGCCCCGGTGCTCGTCGACAAGACCTTGTTCGCGGAGCTGCGCGCGGAGTCGGACGAGGCGGTGTCCGACCTGCGGGCGTATGCGATCGAGGTCGAGCGCAAGCGCGTGGTGCAGGACGCCGATCGTCCCGCCGATCTGGCGGGGATCCGGGCGCGGTTGCGCGAGGAGAGGCGAATCCACGAGATCGACGTCGGCAGGCGCGTCGCGCTCGACGACGAGATCGATTCGCTCGCCCGTCTCGTCGAGCTCACCATCGCCGAGATCAACGAGGACGTGGGGTGGGGCAAGGCCGACACCGAAAGGTGGCGGGCGCAGCTCGACGCCCTCGACGAGCGCCGCCTGGCGCTGGGGCAGGAGCGCTGCGAGCTCGAGCAGATCATCGCGCGGCGCGAGCGGGACATCGCCGATCTCGAGGCGCTGGAGCGGGCTTCGACGCACGTGGAGGGCCGCGCCACGGCCGCGTTGATCGTCGATCTCCTCAACGAGACGGCCGAGGCCCGACGCGTCGAGCTGCCCGTGGAGTACATGGTGCCGGGTGCCCTGTGGAGGCCCTGGCACACCGCTCGGCTCGTCGAGACCCCCCAGGGCGCCGAAGTCGTGTTTCGCTGCGACGGGTGCGTGTGGCAATGCACGGGCGAGGACTGGCGGGACGTCGAGCTCGTGTTCTCGACCGAGCGTCCGTCGCTGGGCGTCAGCCCGCCGCCCTTGCACACCGACCGCCTCCGGTTGCGCAAGAAGGCCGCCACGGTCGACGTCTCGGTCCGCGATCGGAAGGTCCACACCGCGGGGCTCGGCCACCAGACGGGTGCACCGACGGAGGTGGCGCGTGACGACTTGCCCGGGGTCGACGACGGAGGGCAGGTGCTGGAGCTCCGCGGCACCAAGCGGGCCACGATCGCGGGGGACGGCCGACCCCACCGCGTCCCGCTGTTCGAGTTTCGCGCTCCCGCCGAGACCGCCTCCATCTGTCTGCCCGAGAGCGTGCCGGCCGTGGTGTTTCGCAGCCGGCAGGTCAACCGCGCCGATCACCCGATCCTAGCGGGTCCGGTGGACTCCATCCGCGGCGGAGGGTTCGTGGGACGGACCTCGGTGTCGTTCGTCGCGTCCGGCGAGCGCTTCGACCTGGGGTGGGGCCCCGACGGCAACATCCGCGTCCATCGAGAGGTCGAGGAGCTCCCCCCCGAGCGCAAGACGTTGAGCGCGTGGACCCGAAAGGCGCGCCGGGTACGGATCAGGCTCAGCAACCTGTCGTCCGAGCCCCGAACCATCTCGCTGCGAGAGCGAATCCCCGTCTCGGAGATCGAGAAGGTGGAGGTCGAGCTCGTCGAGACGCGGCCGCCCGCGTCCCCCGACGAGAACGGCTTTCTCGAATGGGACCTCCGTCTACGCGAGCTTGGACACGAAGAGGTCGTCGTGCGCTGGACGCTGGTCGTCCACGACGACGTTTCGGGGCTCTGACCCCCGTCCATTTCGCGACCCGAGGGCACTCGCCGCCGGGCGCCGAGCGCCCGCACCGGCCCCCGGGGAGACCACGCGTTCGTCGTGGGCTCACTGCGGGATGATGGTCAGGTCGAGGCCTCCGGGGTACCAGTAGCTGCCGTAGTCTCGGACGCCGTAGACGGAGATCCCCACGGCGTTGTCCGTGGTCAGGATGTGATTGCCGTTTCCGGCGTTGGACAGCGGGACGTGGG
>CAZYSW010000371.1:0-1959 GCA_964650105.1 uncultured Nannocystaceae bacterium | reverse complement strand
ACAGACCCGTGGCCCCGATCGCCGCCCAGTTGGTCACGGCAGCACCGTCCACGATCACGCTCGCGCCCGTGGGAGCCACGATGTCGACGAAATTCGCGACCCACGTCGGTGCGGCGTGAAACAGGTACTCGTTGCGGAACTGCTCGGTGGGCACGGCGAGCACCATCGCCGGGTCGCTCGTACCGTATCCGGCAGACTGCCCGACCATGTACTGGGCGACGAGGATCTTCTTGTCGGCCGAGACCGTGAAGGCCGCCGTGGTCATGGGCGTCTGGACGTAGTCTCCGGCGTTCGCGAGGTTGCCGGGCAAACCCTGATTGGGTTCGGTCGTCAGGTTGGTGTTCGGCTCCGTCGCGATGATGCGGACGATATGCGCCTTGGTCGCCGACGTGTTGGGGTACTGCACCGGAGGGACGACGACGTACTCGGTGGCCAGGGCATCGACGGGAAACATCGACTCCTCGAGGTGGTCGCACGCCGTAATGTTGAGCGGCACGTTGCTGCAGGAGTGCCCACCGATCACCTGCACCGGATGGTTGGCCTCCACCCGCGTTCCGGTCAGATCACCGGCGGTCGAGTACACCTGGAGCACGTCGCCCGCGTCGAGGTGGATCTGGCCGGTGCCGTTGGCCGCCACCCCGCCGCCGGCCTGGACCTGCCCGCCCGTCGCCGACGGGGTCAGATCGACGATCGTGCCGTCTTGCGAGGCCGTGACGGCGTAGATGCCGGGATAGTTGTACGAGGGCCAGTGATTCCAGGCTGCGACCACGTATTGGCTGCCCCACGCGTTGACCGGCAGGAGCAACGACGCATCGTTGCTCACGTTGCCGTTGAGCGGGTTGTACTGGTACACGGTCACGGGCTGGGTCGAGCGCAACCGGTAGGCGCCGTCGACCACCACCTTGGAGGGCCCCGTGCCCTGGACGAGCTGGGTGACCCAGGGCAGCTCCATCACCGCCACCCCACCGGCGGCGACCTGGGTCTGGACGATCTGATTGGCACCTTGGGTGACCGTGACGGTCGCCATCTGCCCCGACGTGTTGGCCACGGCGACCGCGTACACATTGGCCGGGGGCGTGGCGAAGGCGTCGAGCTGCTCGACGACGACGGGATAGTAGTCGCATCCGATGTAGGTGAGCCCGAGCGCAGCCTCGGAGCAGGCACCCACGCACTCGCCGAGGCCAGCGTCGCACGACACGCCTTGCACGGTGTCGCAGACCTCCTTGGGCTCCCACTGCCCTTGGTCGTTGCAGACGTGGCTGGTGTCGCCGACGCACTGGTGGTCGCCGGGAACGCATTCGACGCAGCCGAGGTCGGGGACGCAGACGTTCGCGCCGCAATCCTGCTCGTCCACGAACCCGCCCTGGCCGTCGCACTCGGCGTGGTGGTTGCCGTTACAGACGTGCTCTCCTTGCCGGCACACGCCGCCGGTATCGCCGTCCGAGCTCGACTCGGTGGAGGGGCCGCTCGACGCTTCGGTGTCGGAGTCGCTCTCGGTGGCAGAGGACGTGGAGGCGGTGGTCGGCCCCTCGGTCGCGTCCGCGCCGGTCTCACCCTCCGTCTCCGCACCGTCGGTCGTGCCGGTCTCGATCCCCCCGGTGAAGGTGACGGTGCTCGCCGAGCCGGCGGACGTGTTCCGGCCCGCGGCACCGTCACCGCAGGCGGCCAGCAACAGGGAAGATAACGAAGACGACAGGAGACGGGGGCGAGTTCGCACGCCTGGGCGGGTAAGCACGGACCGAGGATAGCCCGACAGTGCGCCGGATGTCCCGAACGATCCTCACGGCTCGTCGAAGCCTTCGTCGTCGCCGTCGAGGCGGGGGCGATCGGGTCAGCGTTCAACGACGACGGCCAGCGTCCCGATGTTGCCGAACGAGTCGCGGGCGCGGATCACCACCCGGTGCGGGCCGGGCCCCAGCGAAGCGGGGAGCTCCGCCGTGAACTCCTCGTTCGGCTCGT
>CAZYSW010000370.1:0-6187 GCA_964650105.1 uncultured Nannocystaceae bacterium | reverse complement strand
CCGATCGGGCATCTTCGGAGGCTCCGGCGAGGGGGCCAGGGTCGGTGGCCGGCGGCGCCGAAGTGGGGCGAGCGCGTTGCGATCCGCATGTATGCCCGGCGCGGGTCGTGTGCTCCGAAACTGGCCTGCTTCGTGCAGCGTGCACCCGGCCTCGGTTGTGTCAGGCCGTCGACGGGATCACCCGCCCCGATGGCGACACGACCGAACCCCGCCGGCGAGAAGCGATCGCGCTCGAACGACGCCGACACCATCACGACGACCCCGTTTCCCTCGCCGCCCCCCGGGAGCGGGCGGGGGGGCCTGGTCGGACAGGTTCTGGGGGGTCGCTATCGCCTGGTGTCCTATCTGGGCCGCGGGGGCATGGCCGAGGTCTACCGCGCCACGCACACCACGGTGGGCCGCAGCGTCGCGGTGAAGGTGCTGCGGCCGGAACAGACCCGCGACGAGGAGTACGTGCGCCGCTTCTTGCAGGAGGCCCGGGCCGTCGGACGCATCTCGCACCACAACGTGGTCTCCGTGCTCGACTGGGGCGCGACGGCGGAGGGGTACGTCTACTCGGTCATGGAGTACCTCGACGGCGAGACGCTGGCCGCCGTGCTCGCGCGCGAAGGGAGCCTGCCCTGGGAACGCGCTCGCCGTATCATCCTCCAGATCGGGAGGGCCGTCGCGGCCGCCCACGCCGAGGGCGTGATCCACCGCGACCTCAAGCCGGAGAACTGCTTCCTGCTGACCCGGTCGGGCGAGCACGGCAACGGCGAGTTCGTCAAGGTGATCGACTTCGGCATCGCCAAGGTGAGGCGGAGCGATTTCACCACCGACCGGCCCGAGACGCTGCGTGGCACCATCATGGGGACGGTGGACTACATCTCCCCCGAGCAGGCCAAGGGGGTGGAGGTGGATGCCCGCGCGGACATCTACGGCATGGGCGTGATCCTCTTCGAGATGCTCACGGGCCAGGTCCCCTTCAGCGGCGAAACGAGCATGGAAGTGCTCGCGCAACACATCTGCTTGCCCCCACCTCGACCGAGCGAGGTGGCGCCGTTGGCAAGGATTCCTCCGGAGGTCGACGTCATCGTGCTTCGTGCGCTCGAAAAGCGACCCGAGGATCGCTGGGGCTCCGCCGCCGAGATGGTGGCCGCCATCGAAGCGGTGGGAGAGCGGTTCTCGGCCGACGCGGCGCACGGTCGACGCTGGGGGCCGTCCGTCGCCGTGGCGGTGGTCGCGTTGATGTTGGCCACCGGCTCGTAGGAAGGTCGTCGACGTCGCGCGGCCTTGCACGACTCGGAGACCAAGGTTAGCTACGCGTCGAGCCATGGCCACGCACTACAAGTCCCATACCTTTCGGCGCGCCGAGGTCTGGGAGACGATCGATACGTACTGGAGCAGCCCGCTGTCGTTCTGGTCGCAAAAGAGCATGCGCATCGAGCCGCCCGTTCCCCTGCGTGTCGTGGTCCTGGGCAGGGTGATCGAGGAATCCGACGCGGGCTGGATCAACTACGGGGGGCTCAGCGCGATGTTCGTGCAGGTGGTGCAGGCTCGCGGCGCGGCGGGCCAGCGCGTCCGTGCGGAGATCACCGACGAGGCCGTCGTCGAGAGCGAGTAGTCATTTCGGCCAGGCGCAGCGCGACGCGTAGTTGTTCGGCCCGAGGGACACCAGGATGCACTCCATACCCGGTGGGCACGAGGCGTTGTTGCTGCAATCCAGCACGCAGAAGTGAGCGCTCTGCGAGCAGCGCTTCTGCGCCGTGCCCCCTGCGGGATCCGGACAGTCGCTGTGCATCGCACAGGGGCTCGACGCGCACCACGAGGCGACGATGGAGCCGCTGCTGTACAGGGGCACGCACACCTCGTCGTCGTAGGCGCACTCGTCGTCGTCACCCCCGGGGCACGCCCCCCATCGTTCGGGCTCGCGCATGCCCGTGTCCTGCATCGCCGTGTCTTCGTCGTCGCCGGAGTCTTCGCCGGACGTGAGCGGCGTCGTCGTCGAAGGATCGGACGTACGGTCGGCGCCGGTCGGATCGGTGGACGTCGACGGAGCCGTCGGGTCGTCGGTCGTGTCGGTGCTCGGGTCCGAGGTCGCGCCCGTCGTGTGGGACCCCGATCCGGCGCTGGTCGAGGCCGTCGTGTCGTTCCCACTGGTCGCGCTCGGGCCGGACTCGCCACCGTTTTCTTCGCTGCCGTCCATGCCCAGCGAGCCCGTGCCCGTGCTCCCGGAGCCGTCGAACGTGCAGCCGAACACCCACACCAGCATCGCGAACACCGAGCTGCGGCGCACGAAACCCCCCATCACGGGGGCATCGTAACCTCGTTGGGAGGCCTCGTCCCTCGACCGCTCCGCGCTCGGGTCGTGGGAAAGGCTCGGGGAGCGTCCGCGCGAATTTCGCCGCAGAGGGCGAACGTCTGTCCAGCGACGCGCCGTACGCAGCCGGGGCCGCGACATCGGCGGCAACCGCCAGAGGCCCTCGGCGGTGCTTTCGGCCCCATCCGACGGGGGTTGGCGTGGACCCATCGCGTCGTGCTAAGCCCCGCGGACCATGGCTTCGAAGGCAACCGAGCAACGGCCCACCCCGCCCACCGCCTCGGGATCCTCGTCGGGTTCCGCGAGCCGCAGCGCTGCGTTCCGCATCCGCATCGATCGGCTCGGCCGTCTGGTGCCCGAAGTCGTGCCCTCGTCCACCGCCGGCGGGCGCTGAGGAAGGCCCCCGTTCGGGGATCCGGCCCCCGGCAGCGGCGACGGCCGATCGACGTTCGTCGGCCGGATCAGGACTTCTTCTCGGGCTCCTGGAACCACGCCAGCGGCTCGAGCATCTCCCCGGCCTGCTCGAGCGTGATCTTGACGCCCTTGTCCGAGAACCACAGCTCGTTGTTGGTCAACGGGCTTCGCCGTTGGGCGATGAAGATGATGGGGTCGGCCTGGCGGGTGTATCCGAGCTGCACGATCGCGTTCTCGATCCACTTCCCCTTCTCGCCGAAGGTGAACTCCCGCGTCAGGCGGTAAAAGCCCTCGTGAGGGAGCTTCTTGAGCGATTCTCCCCAGCCGAGCGAGGTGGCCGGAATCTTGATCCCCGGGATCTGGAATCGCCACTGGTTGTGGGTGTTCGCCACCGGGAGCAACACCGAAGCGGGCGCGAACTCGCCGTCGGTCCGGATCAGGACGAGCTGATCGGGCCCGACCTGCGCCTCGTGTCCGGGCAGGTACTGCGAGGTCTTGTAGATTCCGGGCTCGTACGAGAAGATCATCGGCCGGGAAGGTATCCCACCCGATACGCCGAGAAAAGCCTGGAAGGGGCGGTCGGCGTGGCGCTCACGAGATCTCCGCTCCACCGCCGGGCAGCGATGCAGAGCGCGGACGCCCTGGTCGCGGCGTCCCCGGCGAACCTTCAGTCGATGAGGCCGAGGCGCCGGGCGACGGCCTCCAGTGCGGGGCGGGCCGCGGCGAGGTCGTCTCGGGTCTTGATGGGCAAGAAGCGCTCGTCCCGATCGACCTCAAGATAGGCGCTGGGGAGGAACTCCGTGATCTGCCCGATGAGCTGCTCGAACTGAATCACCTCGAGCTTGCCCTCCGGCGCACGGGGGCTGCGCGGCCAGTCGATGGTCTTGCGCACGGCGAACCACGTGAGCGAAAACTCGCGATCGATCGCCGGCGCCGAGAGCCACAGGGTGTTGGTGTTGAAGTGGGGATAATCGGCGAGATCCGTCCCCTCGGGGAGCCGAAACCCCTCGATGATCGCAGGGCGGCCGCTGCCGGGCAGATGTGCGATGCACCCTCCGGCATCGCCCGGTCGACGACGAACCACCTCCACCGACACGCTCGCCCCGTTCTCGACCGCTCGCAGGTGCGCCCCCAGGACCAGCGGGTCGACGGAGGCCCCCACGTTGTCCACGTTCGACACCAGGATGTGATCGACCCCGCGCGCGATGAGCCGGGACAGCACGCCGCTGCGCCGCAGCCTCCCCAGCGTGTCACCGTGTCCGGGCGCCGCGTACAGATCGTCGTCGTGGAGGTTCTCGGCCTCGGGGAGATCCTGCAGCGGGGTCCCGTCCGGCAGCACCCGGGGCATGATGGACTGCGAGAACCAGTCGCGGTCCGACTCGGCGACGCCGCTCCAGTCGATCTCCGCGAGGTGCGACTGGCTGGTGTCCTCGGTCGCGAAGCTGTGCATCACCACCACCGGGATGCGGGTCTGCAGGCGCTGGCCCTGGTCGCGCACGTCGGCGAGCTTGACGGCGAGGAAGCTGACCTGGGGGTAGCCGGGGACCAGCGACACCGCCCCCTTGGCGCCCCCCCCGAACCGCGTCGCCATGCCGCCGTTGAGCACCAGGACGGCGACCTTGCCTGCGCGCAAAGCGGCCTCGCCGGCGGCTCGCAGCCGACCCCTGACGTCCTCGCCATCGGCGGCGGTGCGGCGGAGGTCGGCGGGAGGCCCTTCGAGCGGCCGAGGGGGCTCTGGCAGCCGATTCGCGGCCGGATCCAGCGTCCCCGTGGTCACCCGAGATCGAAGCTCTTCGAACGCCGCAGCGTCGAAGGCATACCGCGATACCGAGGGTCGCAGTCTCACGCGGCAGCCATAGCACCGCCGCACGCGCGATGCTAGACCTGCGCCCCCGGGTCCGTCTCCCTGCAAAGACGGTGGTTTTGCAGGCAGACTCCGGGCCGGCACCACGCCGAACCCCAACCGGCCCGATCAACCATCTTCTGGGTCTTCCGGCCGGCACTCGCGGCCTCGATCTTCTACATGCTACCAACGCCGGAGCACCGTGGCTGAGTCCGTCATCGTCGTCAACGCAGATGGCCCCGACAAGCGGGTCGCCCTCATCGAAAATGGCATCCTCACCGAGCTCTACATGGAGCGCGAACGCGCGCGGGGAACCGTCGGCAACGTCTACAAAGGACGTGTGCTTCGCGTTCTCCCCGGTATGCAAGCCGCATTCGTCGACATCGGCGAGGAGAAGGCGGCGTTTTTGTATGCCGGTGACATCGCCCCCGCTCCGGACGCGGAGCGAGAAGACAAGATCACCGACGGCACGACCGTCCCGCGTCGCAGCGGCAAGATCCCCGACATCGGGACGCTCGTGCGCCCGGGGCAGGAGATCCTCGTCCAGGTGGTCAAGGACCCCATCTCCAACAAGGGTGCACGCATCACCTCGTACATCTCGCTGCCGGGCCGCAACGTCGTGTTCATGCCGACGGTGAGTCACATCGGCATCTCGCGCCGCATCGCGACGGAACGCGATCGTTGGCGCCTGCGGCGACTGGTCGAGCAGATGCGCCCCAAGGGGGGCGGCTTCATCGTGCGCACGGTGGCCGAGAACGCCACGAACGGCCAGGTGCGCGCCGACATGGATTACCTGCTTCGGCTGTGGGCCAACGTCAAGGCCAACGAGCGCATCCACAAGGCGCCGGTCCTTTTGTACCGCGATCTCGATCTCGTCTTGCGCGTGGTTCGAGACAACCTCAGCCCCGCCCTCGACCGCGTCATCACCGACGACCGCGCCCAGTACGATCGACTGGTGCGCTTCGTGAACGCGTTCATGCCGGACTACGGCTCGAAGATCGAGCTGTACTCGGGCCGCGAACCGATCTTCGACGGCTACGGCATCGAGGCCGAGATCGATCGCGCGCTGGAGCGGAAGGTTCCGCTCAAGAGCGGCGGCTCGCTCATCTTCGATCAGGGCGAGGCCCTGACCGCGATCGACGTGAACACCGGCAAGTTCGTCGGCGCCAAGGGCAAGACGCTGGAGGAGACGATCACCCAGACGAACCTCGAGGCGGCGGACGAGGCAGCGGAGCAGCTTCGCCTGCGCAACCTCGGCGGGTTGATCATCATCGACTTCATCGACATGGACAAGGAGTCCAACCGGCGCAAGGTGTACCGACGCCTGCAGGAAGCCCTGCGCCGCGATCGAGCCAAGGCTCACATCACCAAGATCTCCGAGATGGGCCTGGTGGAGATGAGCCGCAAGCGGACCCGCGAGAGCCTGGGCCGCCTGCTCACCGCCCCCTGCTCGTATTGCAACGGCAAGGGGTACACCAAGAGCTCGGCCACCGTCGCCTACGAGATCTTGCGACACATCCGCCGCGAAGCCACCCACATCCAGGGCGAGACGATCGTCGTGTATGCCAATCCCGAGGTCGCCGATCTCATGCGCGGCGTAATAGAAATACTGGTAGCAGCTGCCGAACGCG
>CAZYSW010000369.1:0-6208 GCA_964650105.1 uncultured Nannocystaceae bacterium | reverse complement strand
ACAACCTGTCGTTCATGTCGCCGCCGATCTGTTTGCTCCAAACATGCGCGAGTGATGGCTCCACGCGGACGAGGAACCCGTCCGTAATCTTGTCGTCGACTCCAGGGGCGGTGAACGTGTCACCGCCGAAGGACGTGGTGCCAGAGAAGGCTCCGACCACGAAGACGTCGCCGTTGTCGCCGACCGTCAACGCCAAGTCTCGGGCGTTCACCCAAGTCACAGAGTCCATCGTCGCCCCGTCGACCTCGTCGAGTCGGCGAAGCTCCGCGCCCGGGTTCTGTTGACTCAAGCCGAAGGAGCCATTCAAGCCGACGTAGAGGCTCCCTCCGGCACTACCGATGGTGGTCACTCCTCGCGTACCCACCGTTGGGCCTGGCGGAAAGCCCGCGACCATCGTCGGCACACCGCTGGTGGGATCCAGTGCAGCCACCCAACCACCGCTCGAGGAGGTCGCGTTCGGGAGCTGTACGCTGCCCACTTGCGGCGCCCCGCGGTAGCTGCCGCCTACGTAGATGGTGTTGTCGGCGAACGCGATCGCCAAGAGCTCTTGGTCTGCTGCATCGCCAAAACGAACCGCCCAGGAAACGGTGCCCTCGGCGTCGAGCTTGGCGACGAACGCATCTCTGAGGCCGGCGCTTTCGAGCAGCGCCGTGCCCATTTGGAGCGTCCCCGCGAAGCCTCCAGCTACATATAGGTTGCCGTCGGCGTCACCAGCCATCGCCCAGGCGCGGTCTTCAACGGAGTCGCCAAACGTCATGCTCCACGAAGGCAGGCCATTGTTGCATGCGCTGTTCCCGCCACAGACACCTTGACCGCACTCTCGCTCGGGATCCTCGCCAGCCTCGTAGGGGACACATGCCCCTTCACTGCCCGGCAAGTCACATGCCTCGCAGACACCGGCACACGCGGTGGCGCAGCACACGCCGTCGGTGCAGATGCCACTCGCACAGCTCGCTCCCTCTTCGCAGGAGTGCCCGAGTCCGAGCAGAGCGGGATCTCCCCCGCCCGAGCTCGAGCCGCCTCCCGTCGAGGTGCTCGCCGCGCCACCCGCACCGCCAGCATGCAGCCCGTCGCCGCACGTCAGGGTCTGGGTGCAGTCGCTTCCACAGCCCGCCGCCGGGCCAAACGCGAACAGGCAACCCAGCCCGACGGCTGCGGCCCCTGCCACCGTCGTCATCGGTTGCATTCGGTCGCCACCCCCAACGACCATCTCACGGAGTGAGCTCGAGCCGCAAGTTGAAGGCGCCGAAGTACGCGGGGAAGCTCGCGAGCGAGTCGACGATTACGTAGTACTCTTGCCCCTGAATCACCGGGACGCTCACGGTCTCTGGCGTGAACGGGCCGGCATCCGAACAAGCGAGCTGCGGACCGTCGAGCACTCCATCGTTGTTCGTGTCGCACGCGTTCGGACCGGTGACGTAGAGCACCCGATCCCAACAATTCGGACTCAGGATCCCGTCGGTCTCGCAAACATCCGTGACGCCGTCGGCGGCGTACCCGACGCTCGCCGTGAGCGTGCCGTCTTCAGCCGGCGTCACCCGGTAGATTCGGTCGCGCCCCCCGTCGGGACCCGCTATCGCCGGAACGGTGCATGACCCTGCGGGCACGTTGGGCGTGTGCGCATAGTCGTCGGCATAACCCCACGTGCCGCCCTGGAGCACTTGCGGATTGTTCGCGAAGAGCACGACCGGCTCACCGGGGCACTTGTCGAAGAGGGAGGTCGTCTCGACCTGGCAGTTGGCGTCACAACCGTCGTTCGACATCGTGTTTCCGTCGTCACAGGTCTCCCCGTTCGCTTTGTTGACGACTCCGTCGCCGCACGCGGCGGGCAGGTAGCTCACCTCCATCACGTATTCGCCTGCGCTCTCGTCTTGGCCGTCGACCATGACGTGGAGCGCCGTGAAGTCGAGCGGGGCCGGCGCGCCTGGTCCAACCTCGGCCGCGAAAGACTCCTGCGACTCAAAGAAGCCGAAGCAGATGAGCCAGTCGTTGATATCCTCACATGTGTTCTCAAGCTTCCAGACGAGCGTAGGGTTCAGCGTGCTACCCTCCGCCCCGCGGACTTGCACCTTGAGCGTGCCGTAGTCGTTGAAGTCGAACGCATAGACGCGCTCGGGTCCAGTTCCTGCGTTCTGCACGCACCCGCTGTGATCGTAGTCGTTCTGCGCCGTCGAGGTGTCGCCCCCGAGGAACAGGTGATCGCCGAGCGTGAGGCTATAGGGATCGCCAGGACAGGTGTCGTCGCCAGTGTCCGGAATGATCGTGCCGCCCGTGCCGCCGCCGCCGGTCATTCCGCCCGCTCCGGCGCCGCCGCCGCCGGTCGCGCCGACCCCACCTCCGCCGATGGTGGTGGTGGTCGTGCCTCCGACGCCCCCTACGCCACCTACGCCTGGAGTCCCCGTCGGGTCCTCGATGACGATGTCGTCGCCGCAGGCGGCCATGAGGAGCGCGGCGAACCCGAGCACGCCGGCGAGGTGGGGGAGCTTAAGGAGACTTCGGTGCATCACTGACCTCGGAGGGTAAGACGGTTGATCTCAGCCTAACATGAGGGCTCGCGTGTTGCGCACCCGAAGCAGGTTCACCGCCCGAGGTCTCGCGAGGCACACTCCACGTGCAGGAAGGTCTCGGGCACGACCTCGAGATCATGTGCGATCACGAGCACTTTGGTCTTGGCAGCGAGCATCTCGAGGAGCCCGCGGAGCCACACTCGTCCGGCCCTGTCGAGGGCGACCTCCGGCTCGTCGAGCACGACCAGCTCAGCGCCGGCGCGGACTCGACCCAGCACCCCCGCGAGCTGTACGCGCCGCCGCTCGCCGCCCGAGAGCTCGCTCATCGGCACGTCGAGGGGATCGGACTCGCGGAGCGCATGCGCCGCCAGCGTCGACCAAACCCCGGTCTCCCGCAGAGCACACCGCATCGCATCGTCCGAGACTTGTCGAGGTGAGAACGTGGCGAGATGCCAACGCACGGACTGCGGCTCGGACACGAAGGGCGCCTGTGTGAGCAGCGCCACGCGGGGGGCCATCGCGGCCAGCGCTGTAGGGCTCAGGGGCCGCCCGTCCACGGCGACCTGCCCCGTCGTGGGCGCGATCAACCCGAGGAGGACGTGGGCCAGGGTGCTCTTTCCCGCGCCGTTCTCCCCCACCGGACGTCGGCCACACGAACGAGGTAGGGGCCGGCGTCGCCCGTGACTCGCCAGGGTACACCACCGAGACGTCGACCAGCCGGACGTCGTCCGACCATGAGGAGGAAGAGGCTTGATGGGCCACCGGAAACGCGGGAGCAGAGTCGACGAAGTCGCGGAACAGCCGGCGCGCTTCCGTGGAGCGGGCGAGCTGTTCGACGCCGCGCGCGAGGCTGGCGAGGAACACCAGGCCCGCTCCCCCCACCGCGGCGACCTCGGCGATCCGCACGGCGCCGAGGCTCAGTGTGCCCAACCAGAGCGGGACCGAGGCCGCACCGAGGCCCAAGCCCACCGGCACCAGCCCCATCAAGGCGCTGTACGCGTTCGCCCGTCGCTCCGCGGCAGCCATCGACCGCACGGTTCCGTCGAACCGCTGCCGGAGCCGCGCGTCGCAGCCTTGCGCACGAACCTCGATCGCCCCCCGGAGCATCACGTCGAGCTCCTGCGCGAGCAGGGTGAGCGCCTCGAACGCCAGCCCGTCCTCGCGCCGGAAGGCCCGGCGCGAGGCGATCGCGAGGACCGCGAAGACGCCCGTCACCACCGCTCCAAGCGCCAGCCAGCCCCAATGGAGACGCCACGAGACGAAGACCGCCACGACCATGAGCCCGATCGCGTCGGCGGCGATGCGGGGCAGCGTGGCCGCCTTCGCGTTCACGATCGCATGCGCGGCCTGCAGAAGTGAGCTTGAAGACAAGGTTGGCGAACGCGCGCGCAGCGTCAGCACATCCTGCGCCTGGAGCGCGTCGGCCAGGCGGCCCCATGTCTGCTCGGCGAGCTCCGCCTGCAGTCGCCCAGCGACGAGACCACGGCTCGCGGCCATGAGCGCGACGGCTCCCGCAGCGACTGACGAGAACAAGGGGGCGCTGTGTGCTAGTCCCACGATCGTGGTGGGCACGGCGAGCCGCGCTCCCGCATCGAGCGCCACCACCGCGGCCACGTAGAGCGATACCTTGTGGCGGCCCACTGTGAACCTTCCTTCAGACCGCGCAACAGGTAGCATGCCGGGGCCCCGATCCGATCGCGCTTCTGGGCCTCGCCACTCGAACCATGAAGTCGTTGTTCGACAGGTTCCACGCGTTCGGAGCCGCTGAGGGTAGCTTCCTCGACAAGCTGGTCACCACCACGCTCGCGATGGTGCTCGCGCCGAGCGTCGAGCTCTCGCTCGCCACGGCCGGCCTGCGCTGCACGGTCTCGCTCCTCGATGCACTTCCTCGGTTGCCTCGCTCGCAGGAGTCCGGTCGGGCCGCGAGCCCGCGCGCCGCGGTGGAGCTGGCTTTCGCGTGCCAGCCCCTGCTGCGCGGCCTCTGTCTCGAACGTGCGCTAGTGGAGTATGGTGTTCGCCGGATGGGTGGCCTTCCGGCGCGGCTCGTCGTCGGGGTCCGGCGCGGCGGCCACGGAGTCGAGGCGCACGCCTGGGTGGAGAGCCCTTCCGAGGGCGCGTGCGAAGGCGACTACCAAGAGATCTTCGCGCGAGTAGCGGTATGAGCGGTATCGCCGCCTTCGTTCGTGCGTCCGACGCCGGGGACCGAGAGCAGAGTCGCGCGACGCTGGAAGCGATGATGCGACCCATCGCCCACCGAGGAGGCGACGCTGAGCTCGTCTGGTACGACGAGCACAGCGCGGTCGCGCAGCTCCTGTTTGCTACGACCCCTGAAGACGCGGCATGCGCGATCGAAGGGCCGCGGTCTCCGCTGCGCGTGACGGCCGACGCGCGCGTCGACAACCGGGAAGAGCTCATCGCCGCGCTGGGCCTGGATCGGAGCACGAGCGATCAGGAGCTCTTGCTCAGCGCCTATGCTCGCTGGGGAGAGGACTGCCCGCGGCGGGTGCTGGGCGACTTTGCGTTCGTGGTGGTGAACCCGACGGATCGCACCCTCTTCGCGGCCCGCGATCCGATGGGAGGGCGGCCGCTCTACTACCACGCGCGACGCGATGGGCTGTTCGTCGCGTCCGAGCCTGCCGCGCTCCCCATCCCACGGCGCCCCAACCTCACCGGCGTCGCGCTCTTCATCGACGGCGAGTATACCGAGCACCGACACACGCTTTGGGAGGGAGTCTCCGCGCTCCCCCCCGGACACACGCTCCTCTATCGAAACGGCGTCGTGCGGGTCACGCGATTCTGGCGGCCGGACCCGTGGCGCCGCTTGCCAGATCGCTCGTCGGAAGACTACGCCGCGCTGGTCCGAGAGACCCTCGAGACAGCCGTCGCCGCGCGGCTGCGCTCAACACGCCGTCTCGGCATCGCCGTCTCGGGAGGCATCGACAGCGCCGCCGTGCTCGGTGCGATGGAGTCGCAGCGAGCACGATCGGTCGGACCCCTTGAGCCGCCGCTCGCGCTGCACATTCACCACCCCGACCACGGCGAATCGGAGATTCACCACAGCCGAGCACTTGCGGCGCGCTGCGGCGTTCCCTATCGGGAGCTCTCGGGCACGGAAGTTCACTGGACCGACACGACCGCCGACCTCCGAGGTGGCGACATCATGTACGACGCCCGGATCGACGGATGGGCGAAGATGCTTGCGACGCTGAACGAGGCCGGGATACGCACGTTGTTTTCTGGCGACGGCGTTGACCTCTACGTGCGGCGCAGCGCGGCCGAGGTGGGTGACGCGGTACGTGCAGGGCGGCTCGTCGAGGCGCTGATGCGTAGCGGGTTGGCGGATTCTCCGCTCTCCGTGGCGCTTTGGAAAAGGGTCCTGGGCAGCGTGGGCCGCACGCTCGCTCCGCCGTGGCTACGCGCGTTGGGGCGCGTTCGGCACGCAGCGCGCGCACATCCGTTCCTTTCCCCTCGCTTCGCTGACCATCTACGGGCTGACCTGGCGACGCGGCGCGCTCGAGCGGACGATCGAGAATGGCCCAACGACGTGATGCGCGAT
This sequence comes from uncultured Nannocystaceae bacterium, assembly GCA_964650105.1. Classification (GTDB taxonomy): domain Bacteria; phylum Myxococcota_A; class Polyangia; order Nannocystales; family Nannocystaceae; genus CAZYSW01. The sequence continues at coordinate 145 of CAZYSW010000369.1, read as the reverse complement.
CTCTGTGTGGTGCTCGAAGAGTGCTATTATCACGGGACTCTCGCCGCTTTAGATCGCCTCTTCTCGCGATCCGGGGTGGAGCTCAGGTGCCCCTGGCATGACCTGCGGCTCGGCGACCTCTTGCTCGCGCTCCCGCACGAGGAAA
>CAZYSW010000368.1:0-6211 GCA_964650105.1 uncultured Nannocystaceae bacterium | reverse complement strand
TACGTCGACGCCTTCACCTTCACCCGATTCGAGCCCAACGGAATGGTGCAAGGGCACCCGCACATCAAGATGTGCACCAGCATCATCGACTACATCTTCCGCGAGCTGGCCGTCAGCTACCTCGGCCGCCACGAGCTGGCCCACGTCAACCCCGAAGACCTCGCCCCCGACACCACCGGCGACGACATCTCCGAGGAGTTCATCGACGCCACCGGTCGCGGCCCGGTGCTCGAAGACGAGGTCATCGAGGAGGAGATCGTCACGCCCGGGCCCCTCGACCTCCGCATCAGCCCGCCTCGGGCCGCGGCCGTGATCGCGCAGCGGATCGAGTTCGAGGATCGCACCCGCTCGATGCCCGTCGAGGTCGGCGTCGGCGGCGAGAGCAAGGCCAACGGCAACGGCCGGGGCCGAGCCAAGGGCAAGTCGGCCGAGGTGCGAGCCGCCGCCGCGCTCAGTGCCACCATCCAAAGGGCGCGCATGCAGGGCTACGAGGGCGACCCGTGCCCCAACTGCCAGAGCTTCACCATGGTGCGCAACGGCTCGTGCCTCAAGTGCGATAGCTGCGGCAGCACCAGCGGCTGCTCCTGATCCTACACGGGCGCGTCCCGGCCGGGGCGGCCCCTCGACGATCGCCTCCGTCGACCCTCGCCACGACCGCGACGACCCTCGCGGTCGTCGGCGCGTTCGAGTTCACGCCGCTTTGTCTTCGGGTATCCTCCGCCGATGACGCACGCGCATCCGAGGTGGACGTGGCTCTCGACCCGCGCAGCCCTGGCGGTCCTGCTTGCGCTCGGGGCCTGCTCGGGCGACGACGCGAGCGGGGACGCCGGTTCGACGTCGAGCGACCCACAGACGACGGGCACGACGGGCATTCAGGAGACCAGCGCATCGTCGACCGCCGTCGAGACGGGCGTCGACACGGCCGCCGACACCGGCACCGTCGACGACACCGGAGGCGTCTGCACCGACGTCATCCCGGCCGTCGTCACCGACATCGACGAGACCCTCACGCTGTCCGACGCCGAGTTCTTCATGCAGATCCAGGACGGCACCTACGACCCCGTGGAGCGCGAGGCCGCCTCCGAGCTCATCAACGCCTACGCCGACCTGGGCTACCGCATCATCTACCTCACCGCGCGCGCCGAGACCGTGCAGATCATGGTGACCGACGAGACCGCGCGCGAGGCCACCGAGCGCTGGCTTCTCGAGCACGACTTCCCCCTGGATCCCCAGACCACCCAGGTCCACCTCTCGCCGACCTTCGTCGTGGGCGAGAGCGCCCGCGCCTTCAAGGCCGGCGTCCTCATGGACCTGCAGGCGCAGGGCTACGTGTTCGAGTACGCCTACGGCAACGCCGACTCCGACATCGCCGCCTACGACGACGCCATGATCCCCAAGGACGTCACCTTCATCATCGGCGAGCTCGCCGGCGCCGAAGGTACCGTCGCCATCGAAGGCGAAGGCTGGGCCGACCACCTCGACACCCATCTCCCCTCCGTCCCCGCCGTCTGCGAAGCCGCCTGACCCGGCGCCTTTGCGTCCCGGGCCGACACCCCGGCCCCAAGCCCGTGCGAGCGGTCATGACCTCGCCGAGCCGGCGCGCCGAGGAGGCGAAGCGCCGTCTCCCCGAAGCGCGCAGCAATGACCGACGGTCGCGCGAAGGGGCGTCCAGCGACGCCTCCTCCTTCCAGCGACTTCCAGCGACCGCTCGGTCGCCGCCTCACCCCGCCAGCAGCCGGCGAAGCCGGACCGGCTTGGCGACCAGATCGCCCAGCGTGTACCGGTCCAGGCTGGCGAAGAACGCCTCGCCGGCCTCGTCGAGGATCGCAGCCAGGCGACACCCCGGCGTCAGCACGCACCCGTTGTCGTCGCCCTGGCACTCCGCCAGCGCGACCGGCTCGAGGTCGCGCACGATCGCGCCCAGGCCTCGCCGCAACGCCCCCGGCGCCAGCAACAGCCCGCCCTGGCGTCCCCGCACCGCTTCCACCAGGCCGATCCGCGCCAGATCCTGGGCGATCTTCGCCAGGTGATGGCTCGAAAGGCGCAGGCGACGCGCCGCTTCGGGCACCGCGACCGGCTCGTGACCCGCCGGTTCGACCGCCAGCAGCATCAACAGACGCAGCGCGTACTCGGTGCGGTGGGTCAGGGTCATCAGGGAGCCGCCGCAAGGGTTGCGCCCCCACGGAGCGCAATCTGGTCTTGAAAATACCTGTATGAGCGATACTTGTAAAGCCGGATGACGCACGAGATCGATCCCGAATCGATTCGCCTCCTGGTGGACACCTTCTACGGCCGCGTTCAGGACGATCCCATGCTCGGCCCCATCTTCGAGGACCGCATCGCCGGGCGTTGGCCGGAACACCTCGACAAGATGGTCTGCTTTTGGCGGGCCGCGCTCTTGCACGAGCCCGTCTACTCCGGCAACCCCCGTTCGGTGCACGCGCAGCTCGACGGCGTCGGCCCCGAGCACTTCCAGCGCTGGCTCGACCTCTTCGAGCGCACCTGCGACGAGATCTTCACCGACGAGGCGTCCGCCACCATCCAGTCCCGCGCCCGCATGATGGCCCGAGGATTGCTCAGCGCGCGCGGCTTCTCGCGCCACCACCTCTTCATGACCGCAGGGGGGCGCCCGTGAGACCGACGTCCATCGCCCTGGTCTGGCTCGGCGTCATCCTCGGGGTGTCGTTCCTCGCCACCCCCGTCAAGTTCATGGCGCCCTCGCTCGATCTCCCCACGGCGCTCGAGGTGGGTCGCGTCACCTTCCGCATGCTGGCGAACGTCGAGTGGATCTTCGCCGTCCTCCTCTTGCTGTCGGCCTTCTGGACCCGCACGCGCGTTCCCTGGTCCATCTTCGTCGTCCTGGGCATCGTGGCCCTCGAAACGCTGTGGCTCCTCCCGACGCTCGGCGCTCGCACCGATGCCATTCGTGCCGGTACCATGCCGCCACCTTCGTACCTGCACGACCTCTTCATCGTCGGCGAGCTGTTGGAGTGTGCCGCGCTGGTCCACGCCGCGTGGGCCATGTCGCGTCGACCTCGACCGAACGCCCAAGGAGCCAACCCATGAAGAACCCACCCCAGCCGTTTTCCCCCGAGCTGTTCGAGTCCATCGATCTGGGCGCGCTCGCAGCCGAGCTCGTCGCCCAGGCCCGCGACGAAGCCGACGGCAAGGCTGCCCGCACGCTCTTCAAGAGCGCCGAGCTCACCGTGGTCGTCACCGCCCTGCGTGCCGACGCTCGCCTGGTCGAGCACGCGGCCCCCGGACCTCTTTTGGTCGTGCCGTTGTCGGGCACCGTGACCTTCACGGGCGGAGCCGAAGGTTCGTCCGCCACCGTGGAAGGCCGCTCGGCCCTCGCCCTCGGCCCCGGCCGACGCCACGGGGTCCACGCCACCACCGACGCCGCCTTCCTCCTCGTCTTCGGCAGCCGCCCCTGACCCTCGCCCAACCCCCCTCATCGCCACCACCCACGCCCCTCTGCGCCGCCGAGCACGGCCTCGAAGACCTCGCACGAGCCGAGAACGCCGTCGGCGTTCGTCCCCCGGCAAGGCACCGGACCCGAGGGAATCTCGTTCCGACGTCCAGGGTCGGGCAAGCGGCCAGCATCGGCGCGGACGCGGCCCGATTCGCGGGGACTTCCCCCATCGCCTGCTAGACTCCTTTCGGTCGTGGCTGCGCCGCTCGAAGACGTGCTGGCGTCGGGCCGCGCCGTGCTGGGCGCCACCCCGGGCGTGCGCCTGGCCCTTCTCTTCGGCTCCGCTGCCCGAGGCGAGGCCGGCGAGGCCTCGGCTCTCGACATTGCGGTCCTGGGCGAACGCGTCGACCTCCTCGGCCTCGCCGCGGCCCTCCGCGACGCCACCGGCCGCGAGGTCGACGTCGTCTCCCTCCCGATGTCTCGATCCCCTCCTGGAGGCGCTCGTCAACGACGCCCGCGTCCTCTTCGAGGGAGAGCGAGGCGCAGCCGCACGCTGGTGGTCGAGTGCTCTCTTGACGCCGCGTCAGCAGCCCGCTCTCCAGATACACGTCGGTGCCCGTCCGCAGGATGCCGAGTGCCGTCTCCCACAGCCCCTCCCGACATCGCTGCCGACGCTCCAGGTACCACGCCATCACCCCCGCGGCGGGTCGCGGGTCGGCACCGAACAGCCCACCATCACGCATCGAGGTCCAGGAACACCCCCGACCCGTCCGCCACCTGGCGCCTCGCGAACGTCGACTTCCCGGCCCCGACCGGACCCACCAGCACATGAAGCACTCCATGCCCCTTCATGACGCCTCCCTCGTCCCCCCACCCGGCGACACCCGAGCCCACGCCGAATCTCCACCTCGGGCCCGGCGTCGCCCACAGTCCAGCCCGGGGGAACCGCCCATGCCGCGCGCACTCTAACAACGCCCCCGCATCCCCCCATCGACGCCCCATCCGCCCCCGCGCCCCGCCACACCCGCTCGCCGAAACCCGCCCCTGGGCGGACGCTCCGCCCCTTCCGCGGCGCTGCGGCCACCCCGAATCCCCTCGACCTCGCCGGCGCCCCGCGAGCGCTCCCCGACACGCGTTGCCGAGCCCCCACCGTGGCGCAGCTCGTCCGAGGGCTCCGTGCCACGCCCGCGAGTCAGCTCACACCCCGCTCCGCATTGCCGAATGCGCCGGGCCACGGGCACCGCACGAGGGCCCCACGGGAGGGTCGGGTCCATGAAACCTATCGACAGCAAGCACGCCGGGGAGCTCTACGGCTGGCTCGTCTGGCTCGCCCTGCTCGCGGTCGGTCTGGCGATGCTGCCGGCCTGAGCGGACGTAGGCTGGCCTCCGGAGCAACCGCCTTCCGACGCGGCGGTGCGTGAACATCGCGCCGCCGTGTTATGATCGCCCCATGCTCAGCTCGCTGGATCGAGAGGATCGGCTCCGGCTGATCAAATTCGTGTGCTCGTTTGCCTGGGCAGACCTCGAGATCCAAGACGAGGAGCGCCACTTCGTCTCGCGGCTCGTCGAGCGGCTCGGCCTCGAGGACGATCGGGAGCAGATCATGCGATGGCTCCGCTCCCCACCTCCGGCCGAGGAGGTCGATCCCACCCGCGTGCCCCGCAAGCACCGCGAGCTCTTCCTCGAAGCCGCCCGCAAGCTCTTCGAGGCCGACGGCAAGGTCGACCCCAAAGAACAGGAACAGTTCGAGCTCCTCGAACAACTCCTCGTCTAGAAGCTGCCAAATCTTGCCGACGCGGGGGCTCGGCATCGATCCCCGTCGCCACGACGGGAGCGTCGTCTTCGCCTCGAAGTTCCACGACGCCGTGCGCGAGATGAAGGCGACTGCGGCCCTGGGTTCATTCACCAGTGCCGCCCTTTGTGGCAGGTCGAACACGTGCTCCGAGAGCGCGTGCCGCACTGTGAAAGGCAACGCCAATCCCGTACAGGCGTTGGCTTACCCCCCCGCGAAGCGATCCCGGCAAGGAAACGGCTCGGCCGAGGCGGACCGGACCACACCTTTTGCCGTTGGCCATCGGTGACACGCTGGTCCTTCGTTCCTCGGCGCCTCGATCTTCATCGGGCGGCCACCGTCGTTGATCGTGCGCCGTTCGCCGTCCCATTTTGGACGAACGAGACGTCGACCCTGCTCACCGAGCTCGTGCGTTCGACGACCTCCTTCAGCGCCTCGGCCAGCATTCTGCGCGCCTGTCGGAGGGACTGTCCAAGGACCGGTCGCACATCACGGGTCCGGCTGCCCCTGTTCGAAAAGACGGAGGCGCGACGCACAAAAGGCGTGTGCCGACCAAGGGCTCCAGCTCCACGCGCCGACTGCCGATGCGCACAAAGAGCGTTTCCGCGCGCCGGATGCAGCATATGGCGTGGGACTGGGCCTTCGGTTGGCGGTTCCACAAATGACGGTCGGCGAGCGTCGGCTCGATACCGAGCACGGACTTCAGCTCGGGTCTGCTCCTTCGCAATCTGATCAACGCCGAGCGCTAGCTCTCACGCTCGCTGAGAAGCGCTGGGCCGACTCCGACAAACCAAACCCAACGGAACCGCGTTGACGCTCAACGGCGGACGCTGGTACCAGGAGCCCCCCCAGGTGCTGCGCGGTGCATCCTGCGCCCTTCAACCGCCTTATCGGGAGGAAGTCCTGGGATGGACGAACGATGGCTATCGGTCGACAATATCGCGGAGTACCTCGGGGGCAGCAAGGACACGTGCATACATGAGTCTCGTCCAAGCGCATGCTGGTCA
>CAZYSW010000367.1:0-6230 GCA_964650105.1 uncultured Nannocystaceae bacterium | reverse complement strand
CGTAGCGAGGCGCGCCCGAACCGGCTTTGGTGACCTCGAACTCGTCCGCGGATCGACGCTGCGGTCACGGCGATCGAGCCGAGCGTGGGCGCAAGGTGGCGAGCACGACCGTCACCGCCGTGTTCTCGGGACAATCCGGACGGACGACAGTGCCCGGCGGCGCCGCCGGCTCCGGAGTCGGCTCGCGGGGTCACTCCTGCAAGATGGTGACCTTGTTCATGCGGACCGGCGTCTTCGGACGGTCGCCCGGACCGGTGGGTGTCTTCTCGATCTCGTGAACGACGTCCATGCCCTCGATGACCCTGCCGAACACCGGGTGCTTGGAAGGGCCGGGGGTGAACCAGTCGAGATATGCGTTGTGGACGGTGTTGATGAAGAACTGGGAGCTCCCGCTTCGTGGCCGACCGGTGTTCGCCATCGCGAGCGTACCGGGCTCGTTGGAGAACCGAGCGTCGGGTGGATGCTCGTCGGGGATGGTGCCGTGGGGCGCCTGACCCGTGCCGGCACGCGCGCTGTCGGGGTCGCGGCTGTACGGGCAGCCGAACTGAATCATGAATCCGTCGATGACGCGGTGGAAGTGGAGCCCGTCGTAGAACCCGTCCTTCGCCAGCTTGATGAAGTTGCCGGCGGTGATGGGCATCTTGTCGGTGAAGAGCTCGACCTTGACGTCACCGAGCGAGGTCTGGAGGAGAGCGATGGCGTTGGCCATGGCCGCCTTCTATCAGGCCGCGACCCGCGCGTCACCCGGTTCCGGCAGTGACCCGCAGAGGCGCCGCGGCACCCCGCCGGCTCAGAAGTAGTAGCGGATCTTGATGCTGAAGTCGCCGTGGAAGGGGTCCCAGTAGACGACGTACGGCGACCATCCCCCCTCGACGACGGTGTCGATGGGAACGGTCTGCCAGTGGAAGAAGAGGCCGACCGGGATGCGCACGATCATGGCTGCGCCGCCGCCGTAACCGCGGTGGTGCCCTCTCCAGTAGCCGCAGTAGCGTCGATCCGGGCCCGGCCGGTCGTCGTAGTAGCAGGCGCGGTGATGGGGGGCCCAGAACGCGACACCCAGACCGCCGCCGAGATACATCCCGAAGTCCATCACGCTGTTGGAGACGAACGGTGGGATGTGAAACAGGTAGTTGACGTGGAAGATCCCGTCGCCGTGGTGCAACGGCGCCCAACCGAGGTCGAACTGAAGGGCGTGCTGCGGGTGAAGAAACAGCTTCAACGAGGGGCCGAACGGATCTCCGACTCCGCCCCCCAGGCCGACCCGCCGCTCGCTTCGCATCGGCTTGGCTTGCGCTTCGTTGGGCGCGAGCGCGAAGCCCAGGGTCAGACAAGAAGTGAAGGCGAGAGCCGCGAGGGTTCGACGCCGACGACGCGCTTGGTTCCTTTTCGAGACGTTGGGCATACGGTCCGACCGCCCGAGTATACGGCGCTTTGGCGAGGCGTACTCGATCCGACGCGTTTGGAATCCCGGCCTTCGGCGTTGTCTCAAGCCGAAGGCCGGCGGCGAAGCACCGTCGATCGCCACGAGGCCCGAGCGATCCGAGCCCATCGGTGAGCGTCGTGACGGATTCGTCAGTTCGGCGGCGCCATCTTCACTCCACTTCTGCGCGGGTGGTTGCGTCGAGGCTCCGAGGTACGATGATGTGTCCTCGTCCGATCGACGCGCCGTCGGGATCATCGCCAGAGGATCGTGAACAGGCCGAAGCCCGCGGCGAGGAAGAACAGGGCCGAAACGAGGGGGATCCCCACCAGGTTCCACACCGGTAGCCCCAGGCCCAGGGTGTACGTGCCACAGGCCAAGAACGTGATGGTCAGCGCGGCTCGAATGGCACGTGCCGCGCGGGCGTCCGCATCTCGTTTCTGCCGCTCGAGCGTCTCGCGAGACAGAGTCAGCGCGAGCTTGCCCGCGCGTAAGTCGTCGAGGACCGCCGGCAGCGAGTGGGGCAGCGTACGGAACATGCGTGACAGCATGTTGAAGTCGGCGATGGCGATCTGCTTGAGGCGATCGGGGCTGTAGCGCTCCTTGACCATCTGCATGATGAAGGGCCGCGCCAGCTCGATCGGATCGCTGTCGGGGGCGATGGTCTTGGCCATGCCCTCGGTCGTGATGATCGCCTTGAACAGCATGGTGAAATCCGTCGGCATCCGTACGTGGTGTCGGGTCGCGCCGGCGACGATCTCCGCGAACAAGAGCCCGATCTGTACCTCCGAGAGCGGAAGCCCCACCAGGTAGCGCTCTCCGATCTCGATCACGTCCGCCTCGAATCGCTCGTAGTCGACGTGCTCGGTGCGAATGGAGAGGTCGTAGAAGGTACGGGCGACGGACTCCAGATCTTCGTTGAGCACCGCGTGGAGGATGTCGATGATCTTGTCCTTCATCGACGGGGAGAGGCGTCCCACCATCCCGCAATCGAGGATGCCGATCCGGTTGTCGGGCATGACCAGCACGTTGCCGGGGTGGAGGTCGCCGTGGAAGAAGCCGTCGATGAACAGCATCTTGTAGGCGACGTCGAAGTACGTGCTGACCAGCGGGGTCGTGTCCTCTCCGGCCTCGATGACCTCGCTGAACTTCCTTCCCTCGAGGAACTCCATGCATAGAACCTCGGAGGTCGAGAGCTCCTCGAAGACCCGCGGAAACACGACGCGCGTGTCGCCCTCGTGCAGCTTGCGGAAGCGTTGCAGGTTGCGGGCCTCGATTCGAAAGTCGAGCTCCTGGGAGATGGACTTCGTGAACCCGGTGATGATTCCGCGCAGGTCCATTGCCTGCGCCTCTTCGATGGCTTCTTCGAGCCACCCGGCCATCACGTACAGGATGCCGAGGTCGCTCTCGATCTTCGGTCTCACCCCCGGGCGCTGCACCTTGAGCACCACCGCGTTTCCGTTTGTGAGCGTGGCGCGGTGGACCTGGGCGATGCTGGCGGAGGCCAGGGGTTTCTCGTCGAAATCGCGAAACGCGTCCCGGTAGTCGGGGCCGAGGTTGCGCTTGAGCTGGGCGTCCACGTCGGCGAAGGGTAGGGGGCCGACGTTGTCCTGGAGGGCCTCGAGCTCCTTGATGATGGCGTCCGGGAGCAGGTCGGTTCGCGTGGAGAGGATCTGCCCCAGCTTGACGAAGGTCGGACCGAGCTCGGTGAAGGCGGCGACCAGTCGCTGGCCGGTGTCGGGGCTGGCGAGCGCGGCGCGCGTGAGATCGGCGCCCTCGTAATCGACTTGCAGCTCGCGGCGAAGCTTGAGCTGGGCGAACGCCCAGCCGAAGCCGTGGGTGATGAACACGGTGGCGATCTCGCGGAACCGGGCCACCTCCCGTGCGCCGGTGATCAGGGCCCGCGACGAGCCCACCAGGGTCCGGAGGACGGACACGGCCGAGAGTATACCCGCGCGCGCTCGGTGACCCGCCTCGGCCACCCCCCGAACGGGCGCGCTGATATCATCGCGCCCGCGTGAAGGGGCTCGTCTTCCCACGGCCGCCCGCGGACCGATCGCCGCGTCGATGGTGTCGAGCGTTGCTCGCGTGCGGATCGATCCTGTTCGGATGTGCCGCCGCAGGGGCGGACCGGGAGCAAGAATCGGCGGCGGTCCGGGCAGCAGCGACCGAGCCTCCGGGGACCACCGCGCCGACCCTCGGCGATCTGGATGCGGCCATGGCCGAGCGCTTCGCAGCGCTCGCCCTGGCCTGCATCCATCGGGAGTATCCCAACAAGATCGCCCACGTGATGGCGAGCGAAGCGGACGCCGGCACGCCCCGCGAGCTCACCCCGGCGTTCTATGGATGCTTCGACTGGCATTCGGCGGTGCACGGGCACTGGATGCTCGTTCGCCTGATCCGCCGATTCCCGTCCGAACCGTTCGCCGCGCGGGCACGGGCCGCGCTCGACCGCAACCTCACGAAGGCCAACCTGGCCCGGGAAGCCGCGTATGTCGGGCGGGCCGATCGCGCAGGGTTCGAGCGCCCCTACGGCCTGGCCTGGCTGCTCCAACTCGCCGCCGAGCTACGACAATGGGACGACCCGGACGCCCGGCGATGGGCGGCCGCGCTCGCGCCCCTCGAGCGCATCGCCGCCGATCGCCTCGGGGCGTGGTTGCCCAAGCTCGGCCAGCCGATCCGCAGCGGCGAGCACAGTCAGACGGCGTTCGCCCTGGGGCTCGCGCTCGACTGGGCGCGCACCGTCGACGAAGCCGAGCTCGCGCGGATCATCGAGGCGGTCGCGCTCCGATTTCACGCCGGCGATCGCTCGTGCCCCTTGTCGTACGAGCCGTCGGGGCACGACTTTCTGTCCCCGTGCCTGGCCGAGGCGGACCTCATGCGCAGGATCCTGCCCCCGGCGGAGCTCGCGACCTGGCTCTCCGCCGCGTTGCCGGACGTGCCGACCCGCCCCGGTACGCGTTGGCTCGAGCCCGCCGTGCCGTCGGATCGCGCGGACGGAAAGCTCGCGCACCTAGACGGGCTCAACCTCAGCCGCGCGTGGATGCTCGACGGGATCGCCAGCGCCTTGCCGCCGGGCGATCCGCGACGTCCGGCGCTCCTGGATGCGGCGGCAAGGCACGCCGCGGCCGGGCTGGCGGCGGTCACCGGCGAACATTACGAGGGCGGGCACTGGCTGGGTAGCTTCGCCACGTATCTCATGACCCGCCGCGGCGTGGACCTGGGCTCGAGGGCGTCCCGGTGATGTTCCGTGTCGGTGGGTGGGCGGTTCGCGTCGCCGCGGTAGGGGCGCTGTCGTTTCCCTGTCGTGCGGTCGCATCCGGCTTCGACGCCGTTCAGGTCGCGAGCGCGCAGTCGAGCCCCGTCGCGGCCGATGCAGCGGCGGTGCACTTCAATCCGGGGATGCTGGGCTACCTCGAGCGTCCGGAGATCGTCGTCGGGGGTGGACTCATCGTGGGGGCCGTCTCGTACGAGCGCGTTCGGTACGGCGCGTACCAGTACGAGGACAACTTCGACGTCGCCGAACCCATCTCGCCCGAAGACCTCGATCCGTCCAAGACGGGGCGCGCCGGTCGGGTGAGCGACGTGCCCGTGGGGCCCAACCTCGACCTCTTCTTCGCCGCGCCGGTCGTCCGAGACCGCCTCGTGCTGGGGATGGGCATCTACATCCCGTACGCCGCGGTCCTCGATCTGCCCGACGACGGGCCCCAGCGGTTCCAGCTCCTGCACATCACCCTCGCGAGCCTCCACGTCACGGCCTCGGCCGCGGTCAAGCTGCACGACGTCGTATCGATCGGTGCGGGCTTCACCTGGGCGCCCACACTGCTGGAGCTGGCCAAGGTGCAGGACTTCGCGGCGGTCGACCTGTTCGGAGAGGTTCTGGAGCGACCGCCCGTGGGGCAGCCCAACGACTTCGGCTCCGACGCCCCGGCCAGCGTTCGCGAGCTCGACGTGCTGGCTCGTCAGACGCTCATCCGCGAGGGTGTGGCGCACGGCATCAGCTTCAACGTGGGCGTCGGGCTGCGTCCCACCGACCGCCTCTCGCTGGGGCTGGTGTACCAGCACGGTGCCGACCTTCGGTTCCAGGGGCGCTTCTCCCTGGACATGAACGACGACTTCTTCACCCAGGACCTGGCCGCAGAGGGGCTGCGTTATCCCCCCGTCGTCGAGGGCGACGCCCGGGTTCGGATGCGGCTCCCCAAGCGGGTCACCGGCGCCGCGGGATATCGCTTTCACCCTCGCTTCGCGCTGGACGGTTCCTTTTCCTGGGTCTTCTACTCCGACGTGGACCGCGTGAACATTCGCCTGCGCTCGCCGGACCTCGCCCAACCCGAGCTCGGGGTGAGCGATACCGTGGATCAACCGCTGGTGCGGGACTGGAAGGGGACGGCGCACGTGGAGCTCGCCGGTCGGATCGGCGTCCACGAGAAGCTGCTGATGAGCCTGCTCTTGGGCTGGCACTCGCCGGCCACACCTGCGAGCACGCTCGACATGGCCTCGCTCGATGGGCACCGCATGGTGTTCGGCGCGGGCCTGCAGTGGAACGTGCGAGAGCACATCGCCTTGCTGTTCGACTACGAGGGGCAGGCCATCGCGCCGCGTACGAACACCGCTTCGGACTTCGACCTCGGCAACGGCGAGTATCGGCTGTTCTTGTCGCAGATCGGTCTGCATGGCCGATTCGCGTTCGGCGGCAGGAAAGATCGCAAGCGCGACGCCCCCTCCCCCGAGCCGAAGCCCCGGCCGGCGCCGACCGAGGAGGAGGCGACCCCGCGCGAAAGGCCGGGTCCCGCCGAGCCGTCGTCCCCCG
>CAZYSW010000366.1:0-6238 GCA_964650105.1 uncultured Nannocystaceae bacterium | reverse complement strand
CCTCCCTCGCCCCCGGCGGCGTCCTCTTTTGTGCGGTCCGCAAGCAAAAGGGGGCCGAAGGCGTCGCCGACTTCATGGCCGCGCTCTTGGGCGACGTCCGAGTCGTGAAGCGCGATCGTGGCTATCGCCTGCTCCAGGCGGTGCGTACGGACGCCGTCGACACGGCGCTGATGACCGAGGCGCTCTCATGCCGATACACGATCGTGGATCCTCGGCTCGGATCGCTGCGGCTGTCCGCGATGCCCGGCGTGTTTTCGCGGCGCGGCCTCGATGCCGGCACCGCTTGCCTGCTCGATCACCTCGCGCGCCTCGATCCGACCCCGGCGACCGCCGTCGATCTCGGCTGTGGGATCGGAGCGCTCGCCCTGTGGGCTGCGCGACGATGGCCGACTCTCGAGATCTTGGCCGTCGACAGCAACGTCCGTGCGGTCGCATGCGCGACCGCCAACGCCGCCGCGGCCGGCCTGGACGATCGCGTGCGCGTGATCCTCTCCGATGGTGTTCCGCACCCGGACACCCTGGACCCGCCGTGGTCGACTCGGGCGGGTCGTCTCGAGCTCGGCCTCGTCAACCCCCCCACGCACGCCGACCCGCACACCCTCGACCGCCTCCTGGGCGGCTTTGCGCGCTGGCTCGCTCCGAACGCTCCCGCCTACGCGGTCGTCAGCCGCCCCGGCCGCGCCCTCGAGGCCTTCCACCGTGCCGGCGCCCGAACCTACGCCCACCGCTACGATCACTACACCGTCATCGAAGCCCGTTTCTGAATCCACCGCCGGCTGCCCCCCTCAGCCCAGCGTTCGGCGCGTCGCCGTCAGCGTGCGCTCCACCTCGTCCTTGGGCACGCCGAAGCGCTCCAGCGCCCGCCGGCCGAGCTCGAGCGCCAGCTCCATCTCGCCGACCAAGGCCTCGTCCGCCCCCTTTTCGTGCAGAAACTTCCGGTCCTCGTAGCTGTGCGTGCGGGCGAGGACCGTGGTGGCCCGGCCGAGCTCCCGTGCGTGCTCGAGCGCGCGCCGAACCGCCATCCGCTCGGGGATGCACAACACCAGGAGCTGCGCGGTCGAAAGTTGTGCCCGGTCGAGCACCTCCGGCATGCCGGCGTCGCCCAACAATGCCGTGATCCCGCGAGCGCGCAGGTCCTCCACGATGCGCAGATCCTCCTCGACGACCACGAACGGCTTGCGATGCTGCCCCAAGAACGTGCACACCAGGCTGCCCACCCGCCCGTAGCCGCAGACGATCGCGTGATCCTTCAAGGCGCCGGCGGCGACGCCGTCGCTCGGTTCCTCGGTGCTCGGTCGAAGTCGCTGGACCCGACGCATGACGGCCGGCGCCACGCCGTTGACCCACGGCGCCAGGAGGATGGTCACGATCGTGGCGCTCAGCAGAACGTTGAAGATCTCCCGGGTCAGGGCACCTTCGTCGAGCCCGATCCGCGCCAGCAAGAACGAGAATTCCGCCGACTGGGCCAGCGCGGCGCCCATCAGCACGGCCACGCGCATCGGCGAGCCCAGCCAACGCGCGAGGATCGTGCACGCTGCCCCCTTGACGATCACGATCAGACCCACCGTGAGCAGCACCAGCGGCCACGAGCGCACCAGATTCCCGGGATCGAGGAGCATCCCGATGGCCACGAAGAACACCCCCGAGAACACGTCACGCAAAGGCCTGGCATCGCCGAGCACCCGGTGCGCCAGATCCGACTCCCCCACCACGATCCCGGTGAGAAAGGCCCCCAGCGCCAAGGACACGCCCAGCAACGCCGCGCCCCCCGCCATCGCCAGCGCCAAGGTCACGACCGCCAGGGCGAAGAACTCCCGGTTGCGGACCGCCGTCGCCCGGCGAAGCAGCCACGGAACGGCCCAAAACGACAGCGGCATCAGCACGAAGAAGAACAGCGCCGCCTTGCCGATCAGCGGCCCGATCGCGCGCTCGTGGGGCGAGGCGAACGCGAGCACGGCCACCAGCACGACCGTGGAGATGTCCTGCACCGACGACCACACCAGCGAAAGCTGCGCGTGCCGGCTGTCGATCTCCCCGCGATCCGACAGGATCTTGCCGAGCACCGTGCTCGACGAGTTCGAGACCACCGCTCCGAAGGCGTACGACGACAGGTGGCTCCATCCGATCGCGCGCCCGACCAGGTAGCCGATCCCGATCATCACTGCGACCTGCAAGAGCGCCCCCAAGACGGCGATTCGGCTGGCCCCGACCAGCTCGCGCAGCGAGAGCTGCACGCCGATGACGAACATCAAGAAGATGATGCCGACCTCGGCGAGCTGGGCGATCGCTGCGGTCTCGCCGATCACCCCGGGCGTGAACGGCCCGATCGCGACCCCGGCGAGCACGTACCCGACGATGAGCGGCTGGCCCAGGCGCAGGGCCACTGCCGCGCCCAACAGCGCGGCGCCCAAGGCCGTGACGAGGTGAACGAGGAGCCCGCCTTCCATCAGCGATCTCCGCGGTCGGCGAGCATCCGAGGGCCACGCATCGGCTCGAAACTCACGTCCGACGTCGAGTCCGCCGGAGTCGTCGAGCTGTAGCCGTCGCAGTTCACCGGGTCCCGACGAACGCCCTTTCGTCCGGCGGGAGACTATCACCTCGGGCTCGGCCGGTCGCGGCCGCAGCCGAGCTTCACCCGGTTTCCACCGCGAACGGTTTGCGGTGGCGATGCGCTTGCCCGGTGTGCTGCGCCGCTCGATCCTCTCCTCGACGAGGCCGAACGGCGCCCGTCGGTGTCGACAGCCGACGCCTTCGACCGACGAGCGCGTGCTGCATCGGCCGCCCCGTCGTCGGTCGCCGGGCTCGTGTCGCGGCGTCGATCGACGTATGAGGTGCGCCGACCCCGACGAGCGTCACCTCCCGAAAAACGCTCCGACCGAGCAGCCGTCGCTCACCGCAACAGGCCGCTGCCGAAGCGGTGCTCGCTGCGGCGCTTCTTGAAGTCTCGCAAGAGCGCTCCGAAGGCCACGGCGTAGACGGCCCAAAGACCGATGCCGACCAGGGCGCCCTGCAAGCTCGGACCGACGACCTGCGCCTCGGCGTGCAGGTCACGGAGCTCGCTGGCGGCGCGAAACAGGGCGAACACGAAAAATGCCAGCGACATCGACAGGACCACCGCGCGCAACAGGCTCAGGCCGCTCATGCGTTTCGGCCTGGCGATCCCCGGTCGGTTCCATTCGATGTACTCGAGCAGCACGCGAAACCATGCCCCCAACGCGGGGAACAGCAGCGCGCCGGCGATCCCGGCCAGGCCCGGGACGGCTTCGCGCAGCTCCTGGGCCGGCATCGAAACGTGACCCGGTGCGATCAGCCCCACCTCGAGCACCGGTCGAGGGTAGCCCGATCCACGCCCGAGCGCTGCACCCACCCTGCCGGCGAGGCGTACGACGAGCCTTCGGGCTCACGCTGCTCGCCCCCGCCCGGCGGTGCGGCCGCGCGATCGCGGACCGACGCCGATCCGCACCAAAGCCGGGACCCGGCACGCCGTCGGAACGGAGCGGAGCGATCCTTCCCAGCGACGCTCAACCGCGTTGAAGGGCGGCCTGGATCTCGCGCCAGAACTCGAGCGGGGTCTGGGTGCGATACAGCACCTGCGGATGAAGGGCGTTGGCCAGTGCGGGGCCGAACGGAGAGCCGGAGGTCTCGGCCAGGCGCTGGGGCAGGCCCGCCAAGATGTCGTGCTCGGTGAATTGCTGGACGTCGCGCCGGATCACCGACAAGAGCAGCAGCGCTGCGTGGTAGACGTCGGTCGGCCGCCCCACCACCCCGTATCGCTGGGAGTCGATGGCCTCGGGCGGCTTCATCCAGGGCGCCAAGATCGTTCCCGTCGTGCGGATCTCGTGCTCCATCCGCGTGATGCCCAGATCGCCGAGCTTGAACGAGACGTAAGGGCCGCCCTCGCTGCCCATGACGTCGCTGGTGAGGCTGACGAACACGTTGCCCGGGTGCACGTCCTTGTGCACGTACCCGGCCCGGTGAATGAACGCCAGAGCCTGCAGCACGTCGCGGGCGATGTGGGGGACCCACGACGGGTCGACGCGGTGCATCACCCGGTCGAGGCTGTACCAGCACTTCTCGACGATGATGTAGAAGGCCCCTTCGTGGACGAAGGCATCGTGAATGTACGTGATGTTGGGGTGCCGCATCTTCACGAGGTTGTTCACCTCGCTCTCCCAGTTGCGACGCACCTCCTCGAAGCTGAACGCCGGCTTGAACACCTTGGCGACCAGTGCATTCGCCCACTCGTCGGTGCACTCGTACACGTCGCCGTACGACCCGCTTCCGATGTGTTCTCCGATGAAGTACAGCCCATTCGTGGAGTTGGTGATCATCTCCCCACGGACGGGGGGACGAAACGGCACGACGCCGGGAAGGGTCTGGACGCGCGGTCGAGTCTCCATGGTCCCCGACCGACCGTACCATCGGTGCCGCGGGGCAGGGACCCGGCTCACGCGTGCGTCGGATCGCTCCGACACGACCCGTCGGCGTGCGGACGCACGAGGGTCCACGCCGCATACCTTGCGCGCGATGCAGCCGAGCCGAGCCGACCGACAGGCGCTAGACTCCGGCCCGATGAACAGCGCGCACGACGAGTTCCAGCGCCGCGCCGGCGAGGCGATGCAAAGGATCCAAAGCCACATCTGCGAAGGGCTCGAGGCGCTCGAGTGCGAGGCCGGAGGCAATGCCACCTTCGGCCGCGACGCGTGGGCCCGAGAAGGCGGGGGCGGCGGCCTCAGCCGCGTCCTGGTCGGCGGCAAGCTGTTCGAGAAGGGCGGCGTGGGCGTCTCGATCGTGCACGGTCAGCTCAGCGACACCTTCGCCAAGGAGCTCCCCGGCGACGCCCGCGACTTCTTCGCCACCGGGGTTTCGCTGGTCATCCACCCCCGCAATCCGCACGTCCCCACCGTGCACGCCAACTTCCGCCACATCGTGCAGGGGAGCAAGCGCTGGTTCGGAGGCGGCGCGGATCTGACCCCGTACTACTTCCACCCCGAAGACAAGGCGCACTTCCACGCGGTGTGGAAGGCGTATTGCGACGACCATCCCGGCATCGCCGACTACGATCGCTTCCGCGACTGGTGCGACGCCTACTTCTATCTGCCGCACCGCGCCGAGCGTCGCGGGGTGGGAGGCATCTTCTTCGACTACCTGTACGTCGATTCGACGCGCAAGGATCACGCCGAGGAGCTCCTGCGCTTCGTCGAGGACGGAGGGCGCCGCTTTCTCGACGCCTACGCGCCCATCGTGCGGCGTCGGATGAACACCCCGTGGACCGAGGCGCAGCGCGAGTGGCAGAAGCTCCGCCGCGGCCGCTACGTCGAGTTCAACCTCCTGTACGACCGCGGGACGGTCTTCGGGCTGCGCACCGGAGGCCGCACCGAGTCGATCCTGATGTCGCTGCCGCCCGAGGTGCGGTGGGGCTATTGCGAGGAACCCGAGCCCGGGACACCGGAGGCGGCCCTCCTCGACGAGCTGCGTCGCCCACCGCCTCCGATGCCCGATCCATGATCCGAAGCTGCCCTTCCACGACGTGGGGCCCGGTGTCGACCGGCGGTGGCCGCCGACGCCGGGCCGCGGGCGAGGGCGTCCGCCCCCCGACCCCTCGACCCTGAACCGATCGTCATGGTCGCCCGCCGCGGCGACGGCCGGCACGACGGGATGGCCGCGGCCTCGACCGGGCCGGAGCCCGCGCGACGGGGCGGGGAAGCCCCCGCGTCGCCCCGGGGGACCCCCAACGGAAAAAGCACGCAGGACAATCCCTCGACGAGACGCGACCATGCCGGTCCGTGAGCGGGTTTGTGGCCTTCGTTGCCTCTGCCGTGCTCCTCGGCGTGGGCGAGGAGGAGGGGCGTGCGTACGTCGGCCCGACGGGCGTCGAGTCGCCCGCATCGGAGACCCCGCCGCGATCGCCCCAGCGAGACGAGGCCGCGGCCGGCCCCCGGACCGGTCCGGTCGCGGGCCCCGACGGTCCGCCGAACGCTCACCCCCGCCGGGCCGAGGACGGCAAGCGCGAGCGCAGACCCGTCCGGAACGTGCGTGTGAAACCCCGCCGCGCACCGCCGAGCGAACCGGGTCGCGCGAGCAGCATCGTCACCCGTCAGGACATCGACGAAATGCTGCCTCGCTCGGCCCCCGACGCCCTGCGCAACGAGCCGGGGGTCTACGTCCAGCAGACCGCGCACGCCCAGGCCTCGCCCTACGTGCGCGGCTTGACCGGGCAACAGACGGTGATGTTCTT
>CAZYSW010000365.1:0-6247 GCA_964650105.1 uncultured Nannocystaceae bacterium | reverse complement strand
CGATTTGGACGCGCTGCAGTGGCTGCGCGACCGAGAGATCCCCACGCTGGTGATCGACCACCACCAGGTCCCCACGGAGCCTCCACCGGCGAGCGCCTTCATCAATCCGCACCAACCCGCGTGCACGTTCCCGTTCAAAGGGCTGTGCTCGGCCGGTGTGGCCTTCTATTTGTGCGCGGCGCTGCGCACCCGACTGGCGCGCACCGAGGCCGGTGCTCTCCCCGATCCGCGGGCGTGGCTGGACCTGGTCGCCGTCGCGACGGTCTGCGACATGATGCCGCTGCTCGAGGAAAACCGGATCCTGGTGCGCGCCGGCCTGCGCCACCTGGCCCGGCGATCGCGGCCCGGGCTGCGCGCGCTCATGCAGATCGCGGGCATCGGGGACGACGAGCCGATCGACGAGCAGCACGTGGCGTTCAAGCTCGGGCCGCGGCTCAACGCGCCCGGTCGGCTCGGGCCGGCCGAACCGTCGCTCCGCCTGCTCCGTGCCCGCAGCGACACCGAAGCCGCCGCCTTGGCGGAGCAGATCGAAACGCTCAACGCGCGTCGCAAGCGACACACCGAGCAGACCGTCGCCGAGGCGATGGCGTTGCTGAGCGCCGACCCGCGGCTCGCCGAGCGCAGCGGCCTGGTGGTCGCCCATCGTCGGTGGCTGGCCGGGATCGTCGGCATCGCCGCCGCACAGATCGTCGAGCACCACGGTCGGCCCGCCCTGGTGCTGGCGATCGACGAGCACCGCGGCGAGGCCCGGGGCTCGGTGCGAGGGATTCCGGGTGTCGACGTCCGTGCCGCGCTCGAGGCGTGTGCGCCCCTGTTGCAGCGTCATGGTGGGCACCGGGAAGCCGCGGGTGTGACGCTGTCGGCCGCGCGCGTGCCCGAGCTGGTCGAGGCTTTCGACGCCGCGATCGCGGAGCAGACGCGGGGGTCGGGCGAACGCGAGGCGCCGGAGGTCGTGGACGGAGAGCTTCCGCTCGCCGCGATCGGCCCGCGCCTGTGTCAAACGCTCCGCAGCCTGGGGCCCTTCGGGGTCGGCTTTTCGCCGCCGCGTTTTCTGGGCTCGGACCTTCGTGTCGAACGCCTGCGGGTGCTCAAGGAGCGCCACCTCGCGCTGACGTTGTCCGACGGAGACGCGCGCCACGAGGCGATGGCGTTCGGATGGGGCACCGTCTCGCTTCGCGAGGGCGACCGGATCGGATGCATTTTCAGCCCAGGGCTCGATCGCTTCCGCGGCGTGACTCGCCTACGGCTGGCCATCGAGCGGCTGTGGAAGGTCTGAGCAGGGGCGCGGGCCGTCTGGCGGGACGCGGCGGAGGAGGTCGCCCTCACTCCGCCGCGCCGACGGCGAGGTCCGCGTTCGCCGCCAGGCCGGCGTCCAGCGCCACGGCCACGGCATGGACCACCGAAGCGATGCGAACGGCGTCGTGGATGTGGTCCTCGGTCAGGCCCCCCGCGAGCACCGCCCGCTCGTGCGCCAGCATGCACGACTGACATGCATTGAGGGCGCTCACGGCCAGACACGCGAGCTCGAAGTCGACCTTGTTGGTCGCGGGCTTCGCGAGCCGCGTCATCCGCAGCCGCGCGGGGCGGCTTCGGTACTCGTCGCGATCCATGAGGTGGCGAAAGCGGTAGTACACGTTGTTCATCGCCATGAGGGACGCGACTGCGATCGCGTCCTGGACGACTTCTTCGCCCGCTCGCTCGCGGGCCGCATCCGTGAACGCTCGACGCAGCGCCGCGTTGCGTGAGCCGAGAGCTGCGCTCAGCGCCACGAGCCAGCGCTGACGGACGTCCAGGGTGCTGTCCTCCAGGACATTTTGGAGGTTGACCTTGAGGTCGCGGGCCGCTTCCGGCAGAGCGGCCCGCAGTGCGTCGATGCCTCCCATCACGCGACCTCCAGCGTCGCTTGTCCGGGCCTCCAGTCGCACGGGCAGAGCTCGTCGGTCTGCAGGGCGTCGAGGACCCGGAGCACCTCGTCGACGCTGCGGCCCACCGACAGATCATTGACGCTCACGAAGCGGATGATGCCGTCGGGGTCCACGATGAAGGTGGCCCGCAGAGGAACACCGTCGGTCGGGTGCAGGATCCCGAGCGCCTCCGAGAGGGTGCGGCGATAGTCCGCGAGCATGGGGTAGGGGAGGTCGCGGAGATCCTCGTGGTCCTTGCGCCAGGCCAGGTGTACGTACTGCGTGTCGGTGCTCACACCCAGGACCTGGGCGTCACGATCGACGAAGTCCTGGTAGCGCCGACCGAACGCGGCGATCTCCGTCGGGCAGACGAAGGTGAAGTCCATCGGCCAGAAGAACACCACCAGCCACTTGCCGGGGTGCGCCTTGTCGGTGACGTCCTGGAACTCCTTGCCGCGCTCCAGGCTGACGACGGCGGGAAGCGAGAATTCGGGGAATTTTTCTCCTACGGTCTTCATTGTGGGCTCCTTGGGGGTTGGAGGGGTTGTTTTGGACTCTTTCTCGTACTGGACACTGTCTAAACGGGAGGACGTGCGAGGTGTGACCACCGGGGGCAGCGGTCGCAGCGCGCCGAAGATCAGTCGTGGCGTCGGCGTCGCGCGGTGTTCGCCCGGGGTCGCTTGGTCAATCGACCCCGCAACACGACCTGGTACTCGCGGACGTCGACACCCTCGAGCTTGTCGACGTCGGACACGCGAAGTGCCTGCCAGGGGATGTCGTGGATCCGGCCCGTCTGGTCGTCGATGAAGTGGTGGTGGCGCTCGAGCTTGGGATCGAAGACCACGCGCCCTTCGGCGAGCACGAGCTGGCGGAGCAATCCCTTTTCGACGAAGAGGTTGAGCGTGTTGTAGACGGTGGCTCGCGACAGTGTGGGCATGTGTTTGCGAACCTGGGCCCAGACTTGATCGGCCGACGGGTGAAGGTCGGTGTCCAGGACGAAGCGCGCCACCGCCACCCGTTGGGCGGAGGGTTGGATCCCGTGTTCGCGCAGCGTCTCGATGATGCCGCTCATGCTCGCTGTCTTAGACTTAGTCTGAAATCGGACAATGTCAATTGCAGCCGACGGTCACGCGTGGGGGGCTCGCCGAAGGGTTGCGAGACATGCCGCGGGGTTGGCGGCCGCCGGACCCGGGCGTCACGTGCCCGGCAGGAGCACCGCGCCGTTGCGCACGTAGCAGGTCGGCGGGCAGCCCACGCCGTTGGGCCGCATCTCTTCGGTCACGACGGTGGTGACCTCGACGCCATCCACCAAGAGCTCGTCGGTCGCGACGTCGACGACGGTGACGCGAACGCTGCGCTCGC
Organism: uncultured Nannocystaceae bacterium; assembly: GCA_964650105.1. GTDB lineage: Bacteria > Myxococcota_A > Polyangia > Nannocystales > Nannocystaceae > CAZYSW01. The sequence goes on along the minus strand of CAZYSW010000365.1, from coordinate 2,981 downwards.
GCGCCAGCGGATGGTCCTCCAGCGTGAATCCTGCCGCGTCGCACTCGAGGCCCGGAGGGTTGTTCATGGTTTCGGGGGCGCCGGGATCGAGACAGCGAGCGGTGAGGGTCTCTTGCAGGCTCATGACCACCAGATCGTACGGCCCCGACACCAGGCCACCGGGCAAGGTGACGATGGTTCGATCGACGCACCCCAGGAGCATGCACTCCTGATCTCCGCACGCCGGCACCGCCAGGACGAAAAACGACGCGGCGAGCACGGACGGTCCAGGTAGGGGGCGGATCCGCATGGAGCCTGGATTACCACGTAACCATGCACCGGGTCCTGCTACGCTGAGGCGTGCTTCGGCCGCTGCTCCGTGTCGCGCGACCCGCAGACTGGGCGGGCGGCCTCGCGCGCCTGGGCGTCACGGTGGCGACCCTGGTGCTCCTGGTACCGGTGGTGCTCGCGCGGCTCCCCGAAGCCTGGGTCGCCCTGGCGGGCGGGAGCCCGCTTTTGGTCCGCGGCGTCCTTGGGGCGGTGGTGCTGTGGCTGATGGCCTGGGTGCGCGCCCTGGTCTACGCCCGGCTCCCGCACGCGCCATGGCTGCTGGGTCGCACCCTCGGCCTGCGCGAGGGGAGCCGTCGTCTCCGTTTGCGGGTCGAGGACATCGCGGCCTTGCACGTCGAGCTGCGCCCGATGCCCGCGCGCGAGGTGTTCGTGGTCGAGTTCCACGACGGATCGGTGCACGATCTGTGTCCCGTCCACTGGAGCGGAGCCGGACGCCTGTATGCGAAGCTGGCCAAGAGGGTGAAAAGGGCCCAGCGAAAGCGCGGCTGAGCCCGCGTCCGCGGCGGCGGCCAGGGTCAGCGCGCGTTGGCGCGGTGGTGCATGAAGAGCCCCACGCCGACTGCGATGGCGACGACGATCAGCGACGGGCCCAGGTGCAGCCGGATGACGTGATCGGCGTTGCCGTCGGGGCACACCCACGTGACCGCGTTGAGGGCCGCCAGCGCGACGCCCGCGGCCACCCAGTAGGTCGCGCTGTGCGAGCGACGCTCAGCGAACGCGCCCGCCAGTGCGCCGATCCCCAAAAGCAGCAGGCCGAAGCCGCCGAGCACCATCCAACACGGACCGTCGCCCCGCGGCGCGTGGGTGGACGGGACCGCCGCGGGCCAGCCGGTCGCGGCCTCGATGGCGAGCGAGACACCTCCGACGGCGAGCGCCACCCGGGTCAGCGGTCGCGGAAACCAAAGCCCCACCCCGACGGCGGGGAACAGCACCAGGCAGACCAGCCAGGTGGCGATCTGCAGGGCGACCTGCCACGGCGGCTGGTCCCACAGGTTCGCGCGCAGCCCCAGCCCCGCCAGCGTTCCCACCACGAGGACCGCCACGAACGCCAGCGCCGGCGCAAAGCGTCGTCGCCGGCGTGCGTGCATGCGGCCGAGGTCGGCGGTGATCGCCTCCATGGCCACGTCGGTGCGGCGCCCCGGATCTCCACGTGTCACGACTGCATGTCCACCAGGCGGATGACGTCCGGTTCAGTGTCGGCCTCGGGCCGACGGTGGTCCAGCGCGGGGAGCTGTCGTCGGGCGCGCTCGAGCACGGAAGGGTCGAGTCGGGCCCACACGACCCGATCGCCGTCGGACGCCTGCGCAATCACCGTGCCCCAGGGGTCGACGACCATCGAGTGGCCGAAGCTCGCTCGTCCGTTGCCGTGGCGACCCCACTGGGCGGGCGCCAACACGTACGCCTGGTTCTCGATGGCGCGGGCGCGCAAGAGCGGCTCCCAGTGCGCGAGGCCGGTCCACAGCGTGAACGCGGAGGGCACGACGAACATGTCGGCACCGGCCCGCGAGAGGTTTCGGTACAGCTCCGGAAACCGCAGGTCGTAGCAGACCGAAAGGCCCACTCGGCCCAGCGGGGTCTCGAGGAGGCACGGTCCGGTGCCGGCGCGGGTGTACGTGCGCTCACCGACCACCGCACCGTCGGGCATGGTCGCCTCGAAGAGATGGATCTTCCGGTACGTCCCCACCACCCGCCCGCGATGCAAGACGACGAGTGTCTGGTAGAGGTCCGCACCCGCCCGTTCGGGCATGCCACCGGCGACGATGGGGGCCCCGTGGCGATCCGACAGCGCCAATAGCGGTTCGAGCGCCGGCGATCGATTCGGTGCATCGATCGCAAAGGCCCACTCGCGCCGCGCCGCCGCACCACCGATTCCGCAGTGGTTTTCGGGAAGCACCACCAGGTCGGCACCCCCGCACAGCGCCTCTTCGGTGAGGGCCACCGCGCACGCCATGCTCGCGGCCAGGTCGGGCCCGGCGTTCATCTGGACCAAGGCAACCGTACCGCCACGCACGGCGGCAGGTTAGCAGGAGCGGACCCTCACGACCGGGACGAGGCCGGTTTCACCCCAGGTCGCACCGGGAGACCGGTCGGGTCGCCCGCCCCCAACGACGCGGCTCCTGCCCCGGGAGCGCATCTTGCAGGCCATTTTGGCGTGTGCTATCCCCGGCCCGAATCAAGGCGCATCTGCACCATGAGAGTGGGCGCCCTCGGGTCCCGCTCTTTTTTGTGGGCCGGGGTCGACTCGCCGGCCGCACTCGAAACCCATGACCACCCATCCCTCACGACGCACACACGAGCCCACGACGCGGGGCGGCGACTCGTCGCGGCCCACGGCGGCGGTGCCGGCGGCGCGTGCCTCGGGGATTGCTGCCCTGGAGTCGGTGATCGAGCGTGTCGTGCAGACCATGGGCTACGAGCTGGTCCTGGTCGAGTGGTCGTCGTCGGGGCGCCATCGTCGACTTCGCGTGTTCCTCGATCACCCTGACGGTATCGGGCTGGACGATTGCACGCGGCTCTCGCCCATCATCAGCAATGCGCTGGACGCCGCCGAAGCCGATCCCGCGACCCCGGAGGTGGCGCGGCTGCTCGATGGCGCCTACGTGCTGGAGGTGTCGTCGCCGGGGTTGGATCGGCCCTTGGTGCGGCGCAGC
>CAZYSW010000364.1:0-6266 GCA_964650105.1 uncultured Nannocystaceae bacterium | reverse complement strand
CTCCTCTTCGGGGTGGTAGCCGTCGATGTATGGAGGGTCGCCGGGGATCGGCAGAAAGCGAGCGTCCTCGGGTCTCGGCTGGGGGGGCGCGTCGCGTGGTTCGGAGGCCGGGGACGCGTCGGCCCCGGGCTCGGCGGGCCGGGAGGACCGTGCATCGGCGGCCTGCGACGGCGTGGCGCGATTTCGATCGGGTTCTCGGTCGGCGGCCGCAGTCGAGCTCGTGGGCGGTTCCTGGCACGCGCTCGCGAGCGCGGGCAAACACGCCAGGAGCGCCAGGTGTGAGCGAAGGCGCAACGTATCCCGCATGGCCGGACGGTAGCACGAATGCGGCCCAGCCCCTCGGCGAACCTCCGCGTGGAGACCCGGACACGGACCTCGCGATTCGCCGGTCGAGGCGTCGTGGTAAGGTCTCACGATGGACATGGTTTGCGTGGCTGGACGGTCCTCGGCACGAACGATTGCGATGGTCTGTGTCCTGTCGGCCCTGGGTGGAGTGCCGGGCTGTGGCGACGACGGAGGCTCTCCGGGGGTCACCTCAGCGCCGGCGGACACTGGCGCGGGCGAGACCGGGAGCACCGGCGCGGTCGATGCGGAAGGCTCGAGCACCGGCGGCGAGGCCGAGGGCTCGGGGGGCGGCACCGGGGGGACGGCGGGCGAGCCCCTGGTCGTCGATTGCGGCACGCCCCCGCCGGGTGCCGTGGGGGCGCAGTACCAGCACGTGCCGAAGCTCATGGGGCCCCCGGGAACCTACGACTGGTCGGTGAGCGGGCTTCCCCTCGGGCTGGGGTACAGCCCGTTCGACGGCGAGATCGAGGGCGCGCCCGAGGAGGCCGGGGCGTTCGAGGTGACGTGGACGGTCACCGACGGCAGTCGCAGCGCCGACGCGACGTGCACGCTCACCATCGGTGAGGCGCTGTCGTTCGACCTGTCGGAGCTCGGTCGCCCGTGCATCGGGCCGTCCGACGATCTCACCGCGTACGCCAGCGGCGGAGACGGATCGGCGCTGTCGTGCAAGAAGGCCACGGGCCAGGGGACGGGCCTGATGCCCCAGGGCGTCGACGTCGACGCCGACACGTGCGCGATCACGGGGACCCCCGACGACACCTGGGGAACCTGGGTGTGGTTGACCGAGGTGACGCAGTCGGGGTTCACCGTCCACGTGCCCTATTGCGTCACGGAAGAGGATCAGCCGCCGGGGAGCTACGCGATCTCGGCGGTTCACGGCGGGGGCTCGTCGGGGGCGCTCGATCCCTCGGTCGGCGTCTTCGAGGTCGGGCAACCGCTGGAGTGGGGAGGCGGCGGCGATCCGCTGTTCACGGTTCTCGGGCCCTGTGGGTCGAACGCGTGCTTCTACGGCTATGCCTACAAGGTGAGTTCGTCGCCGTTCGGCAATTGCGAGACGCCCCCCTGCTTCGGGTTGTCCCCGGCGTCGATCCTCGACGACGCCGACGGCGACCCCATCGGCTTCACGCACGAGCTCTTCGCGAAGGGACCCCCGGTGCCCGAGACCTTCGCCGGGCGTCCGTTCGTGCTGAGCTGGAAGCTCGACTACTGCATCGCGTCCGACGACCAAACCTGCGCGGGGGTCACGAACATCGAGAACAACGGACAGGGATCGATCCGCTTCTCGGTGCTCATGCTGCCCGGCGAGTGAGCGAGGCGATCACGCCACCACGGGCAGCCGCCGGTTGGGCCCGGGTGTGAGCTCGGGGCGCTCGGGGTGATCCGTACCGCACCCGAACGGTTCCAGGCCGAGCTCGTCGAGCATGCGCAGGTCGTCTTCCACGCGGCGATTGGGCGTGGTGAGAAAGTCACCGATCATCATGCCCGAGGCTCCGGCCGCGAACATCAGGGGGACGAGTTGTCCGAGGTGGTTGCGACCGGCGGCGACGAAGATGTTCTGGCGGGGCAAGAAAAGCCGGTACGCGGCGATGATGCGCAGCATCCCCATGGGCGGCAGCGGGTCGACGTGCGCCAGGCGGGTCCCCTCGATGCCGACGAGGAAGTTGATCGGGACCTCGTCCACGTCGAGCTCGCGAAGGGTCTCGGCGAGCTCGACGCGGTCCGCGGGGGACTCGCCCATGCCGAAGATTCCACCGACGCAGGTGCGCAGGCCCTTGCGCTTGGCACGGCGGATGGTCTCGATCCGTTCGTCGTAGGTGTGGGTCGTGACGATTTTCGAGAAGTAGGAGCGACCGGTCTCCAGGTTGTGGTTGAGCTCGGTCAGGCCGGCCTCGACCAGCCGATCGAGCGCCGCATCGGACAGAAAGCCGAGCGATGCGTGCGCCTCGGTGTGCCCGGCTTCCCGGACGGCTTTCACCGCGTCCACGATGTGCTCGAGCCCCTTGCTCCCGTCCTCCAGCCCGCGGGTCGCCGTGACGAGGCCGAGCGCCGCGGCGCGCCGCTCCCGCGCCAGGGCGCTGTGGCTGACGATGGTCTGCGTGTCGGCGAACTTCCCGGCCCGCGCGTGCGTCTGGAAGTGCCGCGACTGAGAGCAGAAGCCGCAGTCCTCGGGGCACCCGCCTTCTTTGGCGTTGACGATGGAGCACAAATGCACCCGATTGCCGAAACGCGCCTGGCGGACCCGGCTCGCCGCGCTCATCAGCTCCCAGACGTCCGCGTCGCCGCGCAAATACGCGTGCAAAGTGGTGGAATCCAGGGCCCGCGCGTTGCCGTCGAGGATCCGGTCGGCCACGGTGTTCGGTGCGACGGGGAGGGACGCTGTCATGCGCGGAGGTATACCAAGCCCCTGCGCTCGTCGTCTTCTCGGGCGCGGCGGCGCGCCCGGTGCAGCCCGCGCGAAGCGGTGCTACGCTCCCGGCCCCACCCCCGGAGAGATACATGTCGTGAGTGCCAACACGCCCGCGCAGAGGACCGATGTGGAGCGCCCCGAGCCGACGCATGACACCGAGACGCTCGTCCGGTTCTACCGGGAGATGCTCCGCATTCGCCGATTCGAGGAGGCGGCCGCGCGCGCCTACACGCAAGGGAAGATCAGCGGCTTCCTGCACCTGTACATCGGCCAGGAGGCGATCGCCGTCGCCACCGCCGACATCATGCAGCCCGGCGATCGTGTCGTGACGACCTACCGCGACCACGGGTTCGCACTGGCGCTCGGTTGCGATCCCGGCGCCTGCATGGCGGAGCTGTTCGGCAAGAAGACCGGGCTCGTCGGCGGTGTCGGCGGGTCGATGCACTTCTTCGACCGCGAAAAGGGGTTGTGGGGCGGCTACGCGATCGTCGGCAGCCACGTCCCGGTGGCGGCTGGGCACGCGTTCGCCTCCAAATATCTGGACGATGGTGCGATGACCTTCTGCTTTCTGGGAGAGGGTGCGCTGCACATCGGCGCCACCCACGAGGGCATGCACCTGGCCGGCCTGTGGAGGCTGCCGATCGTGTTCGTGATCGAGAACAACCAGTACGCGATGGGTACGCCGCTGAGCCGTCAGAGCCCGGTCGAGGACCTGACCGTGCGCGCCCCGACCTACCGCATGGTCAGCGACCGGTTCGTGGTCTCGGACGTGTTCGAGACGCGGGAACGGCTGAGGCGTGCCGCCGAGCGGGCCAGGCACGAGGAACAGCCCGCCCTGATCGAGCTGCTGACCTATCGGTTCCGCGGTCACAGCATGAGCGATCCGGCCAAGTACCGGACCAAGGACGAGGTCGAAATCTGGCGCGAGCGGGATCCCTTGCATCGGGCGGAGGTCGAGTTGCGCGACGATCACGGATGGTCCGAGGAACAGCTCGAGGAACTCGACGCGTCGGTCGTCGAGGAGATGGACAGGGCGATCGCGTTCGCGGAGGAGTCGCCCCTCCCGGACCCCGAACACCGCTTCCGCAATCACCTGGTCGAAGACGATCGATAGGAGAGCTCCCCATGGCGATGATGCAGATCCGAGAGGCTCTGAGGGCCGCGATTGACGAGGAGATGGCCCGTGACGATCGTGTGTTCGTGATGGGGGAGGAGGTCGGCTACTACGACGGCGCCTACAAGGTGACCCAGGGGCTCCTCGAGAAGTACGGCGAGATGCGGGTGGTCGACACGCCCATCGCCGAGGCGGGGTTCGCGGGCGTGGGGATCGGTGCCGCGATGGCCGGGCTGCGTCCGATCATCGAGTTCATGACCTTCAACTTCTCGGCGGTGGCCTTCGACCAGATCCTCAACAACGCCGCCAAGCTGCGCCAGCTCAGCAACGGCCAGTTCACGCTGCCCATCGTGTTTCGCGGACCCAACGCCGCCGCCCACATGCTCAGCTCGACCCACTCCCAGGCGTTCGAGAGCTTCTACACCGCCTTCCCCGGGGTGAAGGTGGTGTCCATCGCGACGGCCCACGACGCCAAGGGGCTCCTCAAGTCCGCCATCCGCGACGACAACCCCGTCATCTTCTTCGAGAGCGAGGTGATGTACTCGATCAAGGGGGAGGTCCCCGACGAGGAGTACGTCATCCCGCTGGGCGTGGCGGACATCAAGCGGCCGGGCAACGACGTCACCGTCGTGACGTGGGGGCAGGGGCTACCCGTGGCCCTCGACGCCGCCGATCTGGCCGCCGACGACGGCATCGATTGCGAAGTGATCGACCTCCGCACGCTGCGGCCCCTCGACGAGGAGACGGTCTTGAACAGCGTCAGGAAGACCAACCGGGTCGTGCTGGTCTACCACGGATGGCCGTACGGGGGCCCCGGCGCGGAGCTTTCCGATCGGATCCAGCGTCTCGCCTTCGATCACCTCGACGCCCCGGTGCTGAGGGTCTGCTACGAAGACGTCAACATGCCCTACGCCGAGAACCTCGAGAATCTGGTGATCCCCAGCCCCGAGCGGGCGCTGGAGTCCATTCGCGAGGTCAGCTACTTCAAGGTTTGACGCGACGGATCGCGTCCGCCGGATCTCCAAGGAGCGCATATGGCCATCATCGTCGAGCTCCCCCGCCTCAGCGACACCATGGAAGAAGGTGTCATCGCCAAGTGGCACATCTCCGAGGGCGACAAGGTCAAACGCGGTCAAGTGATCGCGGACATCGAGACCGACAAGGCCACGATGGAGTTCGAGTCGTTCGACGCCGGCACGGTGCTCAAGATCGTGGCGCCCGAGGGCGAGACGCTGCCGCTCGGGGCTCCGATCGCCGTGCTGGGCAAGCCGGGGGAGGACGTGGAGCAGCTCCTGTCCGGCCGCAAAGAAAGTGGAAACGGCAAGGCCGAGGACCGGGCCGCGGCCGCCCCGGCACCTTCGGCGGCGCCCCGGCCCGAGCCGGTGCCGACGCCCGAGCGGCGGCCCGAGCCGGTGTCGGAGCGTGCACCCGTCCGATCGATCGAGGCGCCGCGTCGCGACGAGGGGCGTGTCGCGGCCTCTCCGTTGGCGCGTCGGCTCGCGCGAGAGCTCGGCGTGTCGCTCGAGGAGGTGGAGGGTACGGGGCCGCACGGCAGAGTCGTGAAGGCGGACGTCGAAGCGGCGGCCAGCCGCCGCCTCGCGGCGGGGGTCTCGGCCCGGGTGGTCGAGGAGCGGGAACGTCCGTTCCTCAGCCGCCCCGATCAGCCCGTCAAGCTTTCGCAGATGCGCAAGACCATCGCCAGGCGGATGAGCGAGGCCAAGCGGGAGATCCCGCATTTCTACCTCACCATCGTGGTGAACATGGACAACGCCGTGACCTTGCGCGAGCAGCTCAAGGTCGCGCTTCCGGACGTCAAGATCTCGTTCAACGACATCATCCTGCTGGCGGCTTCACGGGCTTTGACGCAGCACCCCGAAGTGAACAGCTACTGGGACGGGACGACGATCGTGCGCCGCGGTGACGTCCACCTCGGCGTGGCGGTGGCCGTCGACGACGGCCTCATCGTTCCGGTCATCCGCCACGCGGATCAAAAGTCGCTGCGGGAGATCGCCATCGAAGCCCGCGATCTGGGCACGCGAGGGCGCGACAAGAAGCTCTCTCCCGACGAGATGACCGGCAGCACCTTCACCGTCTCCAACCTCGGCATGTTCGGAATCGACGAGTTCTCGGCGGTTATCAACCCCGGGGAGGGGGCGATCTTGGCGGTCGGAGCGGTCCAGGACGAGGTCGTGCCCCGAGACGGGGGCGTCGCCGTGTCCAAGCGCCTCAAGGCGACGTTGGCGTGTGACCACCGCGTCATGGACGGGGCGATGGGAGCCCGGTTCTTGGCCACGTTCCGGTCGATGCTGGAGCAGCCGCTCGCGCGTTTGGACTGAGAGGATTTCAACGCACGACTCGCCAACCTTCGCCGCGAGAGTCCTTGGTGGTTCTACGCCGCGC
>CAZYSW010000363.1:0-6284 GCA_964650105.1 uncultured Nannocystaceae bacterium | reverse complement strand
TTGAGATCTTCGACGCCAACCTGCTTGAGCAGGCCACGGTGTTCGAGATGGGTTGGTCGGCGATGACTTCCATGTCATTCGCTGTCAGTCGTTCTCAGAAAGGAGATTGCGAGAGCCAGTGGGGTTGAGGGCGTAGTCGTAATCGATGAAACCTTTGGTTCGCGCGGCGGGTCGTCGCCGGGCTGGGGCTCCATCGCGCCGTAGTCGATCGTCGTCTTGTCCAGTCGCGGCGGTGTTCCGGTCTTGAGCCGCTGCAGGCGAAAGCCGAGCGCCGCCAGGGACTCCGACAACTTGCTCGCCGGCGCCTCACCGACCCGTCCCCCCGGGGTGCGGGAGCTTCCGGTGTGCAGGACTCCGCCCAAGAACGTCCCCGTCGTCACGACCACGGCGTCGGCCGCGATCTCCGACCCGTCGCCCAGTCGCACGCCGGCGAGCCGGCGAGGACGTCCACGTGCGTGCACGAGCCCCTCGACGAGGCCCTCCACCACCCGCACGCGGGGTGTCGACGACAGGACCGTGCGCGCATGCTCGCCGTAGCGCCGTTTGTCGACCTGCAAGCGGGTCGACTGCACCGCGGGCCCCTTGCTGCGGTTGAGGATCCTGCCGTGGATGGAGCACGTGTCGGCGGCTCGCCCCATGAACCCGCCGAGCGCATCGATCTCCTTGACGAGGTGGCCCTTGGCCACGCCTCCCACGCTCGGATTGCACGGCGTCTGCCCCACGGTCGCCAGGCTCCCCGTCACGACGAGCACGTCCGTACCGATCCGAGCCGCCGCGAACGCAGCCTCGAGCCCGGCATGGCCGGCACCGACCACGAGCACCGTGGGCATGGGCCGCAAAGGTAGCAGACCGGCGTGCGCTCCGAGCGGCTCGCCGGGCCGCTGCCGGCCGCGCTACCCTGCCCCGCAGATGGCAGGTTTCGTCTCCATCGTGGGCGCCGGCCCCTGGGATCCCTATCTGCTCACGCTCGCGGGACGAGACCGCCTGCAACGCGCCGAGGTCGTGATCGCCGACTACCTCGTCAACCCGGCCCTTCTCTTGTGGTGCCCGCCCGATGCGGAGATTCACCAGCGGATCGCCGGGCCGCGGGGCGGAGCCCTGCTCGACCAGGAGAAGATCAACGCCCTTCTGGTGGAGAAGGCCCGCGCCGGGCGCTACGTCGTCCGCCTCAAGGGCGGCGACCCCTGCATGTTCGGTCGCGGCGGCGAGGAGGCCGAGGTCCTTCGCGAGCACGGGATCGACTTCGAGCTGGTCCCGGGCGTCAGCTCGCCGATCGCCGCGCCCGAGGCGGCGGGGATCCCGGTCACGCATCGGCACCACACACCCGCCGTCACCTTCGTGTCGGGGTACGAGGCGTACGAGAAGGCGGGTCTCGCGGTCGCGTGGGAGCATCTGGCCCGCTCGGCGGGGACCATCGTCCTCATGATGAGCGTCCGCAACGCGGCCTCGAACGCACGTCGGCTGATCGAAGCCGGCCGAGATCCCTCGACGCCCGCGGCCGCGGTCCGATGGGGTACACGCGGCATTCAGCAGACGATCGTCGGCAATCTCGGGGGCATCGCCGATCGGATCCGCGAGGCGGGCCTGCGCGCCCCGGCCGTTCTGGTCGTCGGCGACGTGGTCGATCTCCGCAGCAAGATCGGATGGCTGGAGCGGCGCCCCTTGTTCGGACGACGCGTCGTCATCACGCGCAGCCGGGATCGAAGCGAGACGTTGGGGCGACTGCTCGCCGGGCGCGGCGCCGACGTGGTGCCGATCCCCTGTCAGGAGGTGGCGCCTCCCGAGGATCTCTCCGCGCTCGACCGCGCCGTCTCCAGCCTCGAAGACCACGACGGCGTGATCCTCACCAGCCCCAACGGTGTGGCGACGTTCTTCGGCTCGCTCGAGCGGACCGGCCTCGATCTACGCAGCTTCGCCGGAAAGTCGATCGCGGTGGTGGGCGATTCCACGGCAGGGGCTTGCCGCGCCCGAGGCCTACACCCGGACGTGGTCGCCGACGACCCCCACAGCGAGGGACTGGCGCAGGCGTTGCGGGGGCGAGATCTCCTCCGTCGACGGTGGCTCCATGTGCGCGGTGCAGATGCGCGGCCGGTCTTGCGCGACGCCATCGAGGCAGCGGGGGGCACGTACACGGCCGCGATCGCCTACCGCACGATCGTGCCTGCCCTTCCGCCGATGCTGGTGCGCTCGCTTCTGCCGCCGGCACAGGGCGGCGAAGGCTTCGATGCGGTCTGCTTCGCCAGCGGCACGGCGGCCCGCAACTTCGTGTCGTTGCTGAGCCGACACCTCGGCGAGGCGGAGGCGAGGGCCGCCCTCGAACGAGCCGAGATCGTCACGATCGGACCGATCACCACACACGCCGTCGAGGCGCTCGGACTGTCGGTGGCCGCCGAGGCCCGCGTCCCGTCGGACGAGGCCCTCGCCGATGCCCTGCAACACGCGCTCGGACCCAACGCCGGCTGACCGCCGGCGGTCGCGACCCGGACACCGTGGTGGACGTCCCCCGCCCCTGCCGGGCGGTCAGAGCCACTTCGCGAGGCCCTCGACCGCACCGTCCTTGAGATCGAAGGTCTTGAGGTCGTTGTGGCAGGTCTTGCAGTTCATGTCCTCGCCCGCGGCCTTGGCCTTGTCCACGGCCTTCTTCATCAGCTTCTTCGCAGCGGGTTGCCCCCCGGTCTTGCAAGCACTCTCCACCGCCGGGAGCTTGAACGACTTGGCGTTGCACGGTTTGGGGTCGTCGGCCTGAGCGAGGCCGATCCCGAGGCCGAGGGTGAACAACGTGGCGAAGGCGAAGGGAACGATGCGGCGGTGCATGACCTCTCCTGTGAGTTCCGAGACCGGCGGCCTTTGACGCAGCGCGAGCGCCGGCTGTTCAACCGCAGGACGTCGGTCGGAACCGAAACGTAACGGAGGAGCCCGCCGACCGGGAGGGGTCGGCCGACGAGAACTGGAGGGAAATTCGCCGCTTGGGCTCCGACCTGCCCCGACGGTGAGGGGCCTGACACCCCGGGCCGCGATCACGCCGAGAGCTCACGGGTTCGGAGGCTCCGGCGCCGCCGATTCTGCAGGACCTCGCGCGGTTCCGGCGGCGGCGAGCCGCCGGCGCGCGCACACGCCGGAAACCCGCGACGGACAGCGCGATTTCGATGCCTCGCGTCACGAGGGTCCTGCGTGCGTCCGAGGTCGAAAACACGCACGGAAACGTCGGTGAGACTCTGGCCTACCGCACCGACGTTCATCACGGGATCCTGCGCCTGGTCGAGATCGATCCGTTCCGCGGCCGCGCGTAAAGGCGCCGACGAGGTGGGACAAAATTGTCCGCCCTCACACGGCAGCCACGGAAGCGACGACGCATCGACGGCGGTGGGTCGCCGTTTCACGCCAGGAGGTGACCGGACGCGAGGGAACGTCGAGCCTCCCGGGGGACTTGACGTGACGGGCGACTCCTCTTCATCGTCATTGGGGCTGCGCTCCGCGGTCGCATCCCTGATGACGTCCCTCGATTTCGCTTGGTACGATGCGCGCGCTGCCTCAACCGGGCACCTCGGCGTGCCCCTCTTCACCAGTAGGATCGAAACTATGAAAAGAAATTCGCAACGGGTGGCCGGCTTCGCCCTCCTCATCGCGGCCGCCCTGCCCCTGGGCTCCCAGGAGGTGACCGCGGCCGACCACGCCGATGGTGATGCAACCTCGGCCAATCCCGCCGCAGACCTCGGGGATCTGTACGCCTGGCATACCGATCGTGGAACCATCGTCGCGGTGATCACCTTCGCCGGTCTGCAGTCGCCGGGCGCCGATCCGGCGTACTCCCGCGACGTGCTGTACACGCTGCACATCGACAACACCGCGACCGCAGACAAGCTCCTCAGCTACACGAACGCGGATCGCTCGGCGAACGCGAACGACAACACCTCGGACATCGATATCCGCATCCGCTTCGGCCAGAACTATCTGGAGGAGTGGGGGTTCCAGGTCGAGAACCTGCCCGGGACGAGCGAGCCCATCCAGGGTGCGGTAGGTACCGTCGTGGATGCGGGCGGCGGCGTCTTGGCAACGGCCGGCACGTTCGACGATCCGTTCTTCTTCGATCTCGAGGGCTTCAACGCGACGATCATGAACGCTGCCGATGGAACCGAAGACGAGGACATCGCGTTCGCGGGCCTCGATCCGAACGGCAATGGGCCGGTCGACCATTTCGCCGGCACGAACGTCCACGCCATCGTCCTCGAGTTCCCGACTGCCGAGGCGGTCGGCGACGGCGAGGGTCTCCTCCAGCTCTGGGCCACCACCGGAGTCATCGATCGCTGAGAAAGGACGAACGTAGCCATGACCAAGCGCAACAAGCTCTTCCTTTCCTCGATCACCTTGATGGCCCTGGTCGCGACCGGTTGCCCGGCGGACGACACGGCCGCCGACTCCAGCGGCTCGGCCACCGACGGCAACGGCACCGACGATGCCTCCGCGACCATGACGCAGGGCTCCGTCGACACCGGAACGGACACGACGCCGACGACGACGGACCCTGACACCGCGACGGCCACGGACACCGCGTCCGACACCGACACCGCGTCCGACACCGACACCGACACCGCGTCCGACACCGACACCGACACCGACACCGACGACTCGACCACCACCGGACCGGCTCCGGACGACTACGATTTCCGGGAAGACGATCCGTCGGCCTACACCCAGATCGATCGCGTCGGTTTCCCGGGCGTGGCCGCGGGGCTCATCGCGAGCTCGAACAAGGATGCTTACAACGCGGCCTCGCCGACCAACGACGTTGCGGGCGATTTCCTGGCGGACATCACCGCCGCGCTCAACTTCCTGCACGTCGGGAACAACGATGGCAACGGTCTGAACGACGATCTGGCGGCGTTGAACCTCACCCCCTGCAATCACCCGGCGTCGGGCATCGTCGACTCCGACCTCTGCTCGAGGCAGCTCGCTCCGTTCATCTACCCCGACGTTCTTCGAATCGACACGAACGCAGAGGCCGGCTTCCCCAATGGACGAGGGCTCGAAGCACCCGTGATGGACATCGTCTTGGCCACGGTTCTGCTCAACATCGATGCCGCGCTGCTGGGGACCGGAGGGCCCGACGAGTCCGCACAGAACAACGAGCACACACTGTCGACGTTCGTCGACATCCCGGTGAATCCCACCGCCAACGACGTCGAGTTCCAGGCGTCGTTCCCGTATCTCGCCCCGGCGCACGAGTAGCGCCGTCGGTGCCTCTAGATTCGCCCCGGTGGCCACTCTCGCGGTGGCCACGGGGTGTTTTTCTTCTTGCCTGCAAGGTGTCGGAAGAATCGCGTGCCGCGGGAACGCAGCGGCGAGACCGGCGAGTGTTCGAAGACGCGGGCACATCGCGAGCGTCGCGCAAGGCGAGTCTTCGTCATGGGTGGCGCTTGCAGCGACTCGTCGGGCTTCTCCGATATCCTGTCGAGGACGGGGACCCATGCAGATCCGATGGGCACACGGACTCGTGGCGTGTTTGGCGCTCGGATGCGGTGCCGATCGCGAAGCTCCATCCGGGAACATCCCAGAGACGGACCACGCTCCCCCGACGAGCTCTCCGACGACCACAGCACCGCGACCCTCTCGCGACGCGAGAACAGACAGACGACCCGTCGACGTCGAGACCCACGAGGCACAGCTCACCGCCGTCGACAAGGCCATCGAAGGCGCCTACAAGCTCTCTCGAACGAACAAGACCACGCTCCCCTGGGAGAAGCTCGCCACGGCATACATGACGCGCGCGAAGCTCACGGGGGCGCTGGAAGACTATGCCGAGGCCGAGAAGGCTCTCGAAATCGCCTTCGGCAAGAAGGATGGCTATGGCCCCTGGCTGACGCGCGCGAAGCTCAATTTCACCCTGCACCGGATGGATCGGGTCGACGCCGACCTCGCACGGGCAAAGAAGGTCCCGACGAGCGACCCTGTGGCGCGAGCCGAGCTCCTCGCGTTCGAAGGCAAGGTCGCGTTTCAGCGAGGCGAGTACGAGAAGGCCCGCAAGCTGACAGAGGCGTCCCTTGCTTTGCGCGAGTCGTACACCGGCCGAGTCACACTCGCACTGCAAGAGTGGAAGACGGGTAACTTCGACCGGGCAGAGCAGCTTTTCTCGACCGCGGGCGACGACTACCACGCCACGCCCACCGAGCCCATCGCGTGGATTCACCTGATGCTGGGGCTGATGGACCTGGAGCGTGGCCGCTACGACGAGGCGCTGGCGCATTACCGCGAGGGCGAAAAGCTCATCGAGGGATACTGGCTCACCG
>CAZYSW010000362.1:5011-6291 GCA_964650105.1 uncultured Nannocystaceae bacterium | reverse complement strand
CGGCCTGTCACGCCGGAGGTCGCGGGTTCGAGCCCCGTCCGCCCCGCAGAGAAACCCCCGAAATCGGGGGTTTCTCAATTCGGGGTCTTGCCGGGCCGTACGGGGGCCGCAAACGCCCCCGGAGGACGTCCACGAAAGGCAGCGCCCCCGGCGTCGCCCGCTTCGGCCCGGCTCGCCGTCGGGCGCAAGATCTCCCGGGGGAGGGGAGCCCGGGCCATGCTGTGGGCATGGAGCGCACGTTTCCTGTCGAACCGACTCCGGGCGAGGACGGGTGGATCGTCGCGCGCTGCCCCACGCTTCGCGGTTGCGTGTCACAGGGTCGCACGCGTGAAGAGGCGATCGAGAACATCCGCGAGGCGATCGCCCTCTGCCTCGAAGATGGCGAAGTCCCCAGCGGCGAAGTCATCGAGGTGACGGTCGCAGCATAGCCGCCGTGTTTACTTCTTCGTTTCCGATCCGCGTAAGTACAGGGCATCATGTCCAGACTCCCTGTCGTTTCCGGTAGGGGGTGCATCGCCGCGCTCGCTCAGATTGGCTATGTCGAAGTCCGCCGAAGGGCAGTCACATGCGCTTGCGCTGCGAAGGCCGCAACGTGACCGTACCCCTTCACGACGAACTAGACTGCGGCACCCTACGCCACATCATCACGGACGCTGGTCTGACCGTTGACGAGTTCGTGGCGGCTGCTCTGATCGATCCCGCTACGCCGCAGTCGGGTTCGTCAGGATGTCCAGCGTCGCGATGAAGTTGACGCGCTGAACGACGGCTTCGCTTCCGGCCGTGCGGTCGTCCAGTTCTTCAACGGGCGTGGGACTCAGGAGCAGATCTTCACCCGATCGATCCGCTCGGTTCGTCGGGGCGGTTTCGCCCGCGTATGCGCGTAGCACTCCGCGTGCCCGCTGCCGGTCGATTTCAACCTCGGCTCGGTTCGTTCTCTTTCGGACGCAGCATCAATCGTACGAGACCTGCGGCGGCGACCAGGGCCCAGATTGCTTCGAGCAGGATGAATCCGTACTGCAGACCGACCACGGCCGTGTAGGTCAGCAACGACGCCCCCACCAAGTTCAGGAGCAAGTAGGTGGGCGATCGCGCCGACAGCTTTCCGGCCGTGTTGGCCGCGAACGCGAGCAGGATCAGGACGGCGCCGACGAGAGACAGGATCTGATCGATGGGCATTCGAGGCGCGCCATCGTAGCCCACGTGCTCGGCCGTCGTGCGGAGGCAACCAGCGGGGTCGATCGGTAGCGACCGCCCCAGCACGACGGGCGCGAGCAAAGACA
>CAZYSW010000362.1:0-5001 GCA_964650105.1 uncultured Nannocystaceae bacterium | reverse complement strand
ACCAGGATCGATGCACCGAACCGCAGCACTCCGGCCGTCTCCCGTGTTCGTGGCCGTGGATCTCCGCCGGTGGGAACCACCACGCCCACGCGCGTGCGAGCCGACGTGGACTGCGACCGGGCCCAACCCGCACGCCTCGCGGCGATCGACGCACGCTTGGGGCCAGCGCCGTCGCCCAGCATGCCTCGCCGAGCGTGACCGCCGCTTCGATGACGCGGCGCGGCGGACGGAGCCGGCCATTGCGGACCGTCGTCTCGCAAGACGCATCCTCGCGCCGAGGCTGTCCCTCTCGAGGGGAAGGCCATCGCTTCGTGCGCGACCGCTCGCCTGCTTGCCGCGCGCCGCGACGCGCCGCCTGGGCGCAGGGCCCTCCCATTTGCCCCCGGTCCCGCAAACCCCGCGCGTCACCTCGGGCCGGCAAAAAAACCGATCGGTCCGGCCCGCGAGCTCACTACCGCCGCGCCCGGCCCCGCGGGGCCCGGGCTCCGCCGTGCCCGTCGACGCCGCCATATGGGTTCCCCCCGCCGAGCCCGATTCCCCGGGTGCGGACGGCCTGTCCGCTTCCGGCGGAGCCGCGCTCGCCGTCGCGCTGGCCTTCGCCGCGGGGGCTCACGTCACCGCGCGCCTCGTCACCCGTTTCGGCAGGCGTGCTCCCCAACCACTCCCCGCGGGCTGGGCTCCTCTCGTGATCCCCGAGCTCCTCAGGCCGACTCCGTCGACCGCCGCGTCGGCAAACCCGGCGAGCGAGCGTCCGCATCCGTCACCTCGCCGCGTCTGACCTCCCGGGACCCAGCGTCGGCCGCCGCGAGCAAGGCCATCAAGCTCAACAGGTCGTGCTCCTGCTTCCAGCGCGGAACCCTACCCGCCTTCGCCTGCAGGATCGCATCCCGCCGCCGCGCCAGCTCGGTGCGCAACCGTCGTCGAAGCGCCTCCATGCGGTCCGGATCGAGCGGTCGTGCGCGCTCCCCCTTCATCCGAAGACGGCGTAGCAACTGTCGCTGCCTCGGCAATCACGGTGGGCCGATACGGGCTCGGGCCGCCGGTCGAGCTTCGGCACGATGCGCCGGCGTACCGCACGACCGCCGCAACGACGGTCCGCGCACGCCCGCTACCGGTTGCGCTCGGTCGCGATGCTCACCTTCAGCGTGCGACCGTCGAGCTCCTGGCCGTCCATCGCTCGAATCGCGTTCATCGCGTTCTTGCGTCCCAGCATCGTGACGAAGCCGAAACCGCGCGAACGCCCGGTGTCGCGATCGGTGACGATGACCGCCGACGCGACCTTGCCGTGGGCGGCAAAGGCCTTCTCGAGCCCCGATTCCTGCGTGTTCCAGCTCAGCCCGCCCACGAACAGCCGCACCGGAATCTCGTTGCGCGCATCCTCGCGAGGCTCGTCGACGGGAAGCTCGGGGCTCGCTTCCATCGCCGCGACCTGGATCTCCTCGACCGAGGCCACGGGAACGCCTCCCCCGGCGCGTTCGCGATTCCGTCGAAGGCGCTCGGCCTTCTCTCGCTTCTTGCGAGCCTTCTCTTCCTCGCGTCTACGCTTGCCTTCCGAGTAGTTGGCGCGAGTCAACGTCGACAATCCTTCCACGGCTTGCGCGTACGGAACTTCGGTCGGCCAATGCGAAGCCCGCCGTCGACCCGCGGTCGCGGCGCTGCCTCCTCATCGCCTCGTACGTCCGACAGGATTCGTTTCCCGGTTGGGACGGCCGACCTCATCGGCCGACCTCCGTTCGCCCGCGTGAGCACGAGCTCACGATGAGCACCCACTCGTCATACGCTCGTCGGATCCTAGCCGAGCCTCGCGGGGGGCTCAAGGCCATGCGCCGCCGCGCCTCGGTCCCCGCTCCGGCGCACGCCGATCACGTCGACCTGTCGGCGAACCGGTCGCGCCGGCCTTCCTGCACGACCTGTCGGCGGCACCTCCGAAACCCCCGCACCCGCCGGTCGGCGGTGGTTTGCCACATCGACCCGACGCGCCCCGTTCGACCGGCGGTTTCCCGGTCGAACGCTGCCACGGGTCCGACGGAGGGTTCCCGCGTCGTCGCACGTGGCCCGGGTCCGATGGTGGCCGCCACATCGACGGTCGGGGACACACGGGCCATCGTCGGCCCGCGCGCGAGCATCCGATCGCACGACGCACCTCGGCGCCCACGGGAGCCCATCGCGATCGCCCAACGCGGGCGCCTCGAGCCGCGGGTGGCGTTCGCTCGACTCGGGCCCTCGGAGATCGGACCGCCAGGGCGCATCCCCCATCGAACGCCACACGTCTGTCGCACGCACACCGGCCGACGCACGTGCCCGTCATGCACCCGCGCGTTTCCCGCGAATGCCGAGCACACCGAAAGCGACGACGACGAGACTCGAGCCGCGGCCACGTGCACGCCCGCCGCGACTCGCAAGATGCGACCATACGTCGACCTGGAGTCCTGGGTTCGCGCGAATGGCAGAGCGCACGCGCCCGCCTGGTGGCATGGGCGAGGTCTGGGCGGCCCATCACGCCGGCCGCGTCGGCGAAGAAGGCCTTCCGGCAGCGTCACGGGGTTCTCTCCGCACTTTCCGACGGTGTCCGCCAGGAACACGCCCGTCCGCATTCCGTCCACGACCTGCACGTCGAACCGACGCACGACCAGCCCTTCTTGCACCTCCCCCACGGTCCAGAAATCGTGGAACGGATCGGCCGTCGCCAGCACCTGCACCGGCGCCTCCTGTCCGCACACCAACGGGTGATACTGCGGTTGCTCCTCGACGAGCGGCCCGCAGGCCACCGCAAACACGCCCGACAACCCCAGCCAAGCTCTCCCCGTACGTATCCCCACCATTACACACCATTGCAATGCCTTCGCTCAACCAGATCCAACCACGTCGACCAGAATCGACGCATTTCGGTCTCAACCTCGTTCGACCGATCGCTCGTCGGCGTGACGGCGGCCCGAAGCGCGCCATACGCTCGTGCGTGGCCTCGCCCACCACCGTTTCGCCGGAACGACCACGCCTCGGCCGGTCATGGTCCCCATTGGGGTATGCAGGGGCGGTTTCGGCCGCTTTCGGTCGCGGAGGTACGGCGAGGTGCAAGGCGGCAACGCCGGGCCGACCTTTGCGCGGACGCATCGGGCTGGCAACCGTCTCGGACGTCGGGACCCTGAAGGGAGTGGCACGCGTCGGCCTCGCATCCCGATCGGCGCTCCAAGGCGACCTCCCGGCACGCTTCGGCGCCGGGGGGAACCCGATAGATCCGCTCGCACGCCCACACGACCTCCTTCGGCCACGGCGGCGGAAAACAATGTCCTGCCGCCGTGGGCGGGGTCCGAACAAACCTCGGGCGGGCCGTCGATGCGCGTCTTCAGGGTCTCGAAGCAAGCGCGGGTGCGCGGGTCTTCGGTCGCCGGCAGATCCATCTTGGGCCGCGCCACATCGGGCTCACCGCCTTGCAGCTCGAGGGCCTTCGGCGCCTCCGGTGCACACCCAACCGCCGCGAGCACCAGCGCGCCCCACCACGAAACGATCCGCACGGACCCCGGATGATACGTGCAAACCGGGTCGCAGGGGGAAACGCCGCCCGCCACGGCCTCGTCGGGTCGACCGCGCGACGTCGGGCCGGGCTCTGCGGACCGAGACTCAGCCTTGCCGAGCCCCCCGGACAGGACGGCGCCGCGCAGGTGCACGATCTTCGGGGTCGCGTCGCAGCGGTGGCCTCGACGCGTCGGCGGGCGCGTCCTCGTCACGCGCCGAACGGCTTCGACCAATCGGCGACCGGGCTCAACTCTTCAACCGGTACCCCGTGCGAAAGATCCACGCGACGATGCCCAGGCAGATCACGAGAAAGCCCAGCGTCATCGCCAGGCTCACCTCCACGCTCACGTCGGAAATCCCGTAGAAGCTCCACCGAAAGCCGCTGATCAGATACACGACCGGGTTGAACAGCGTCGCCGTCCGCCACGGCTCGGGCAGCATGTCGATCGAGTAGAATGCCCCGCCTAAGAACGTCAGCGGCGTCACGATCAACATCGGCACGAACTGGAGCTGCTCGAAGCTCTCCGCCCAGATCCCCAAGATGAACCCGAACAGGCTGAAGGCACCTGCCGTCAACGACAGAAACGAGACCATCCACACCGGATGCAGGATCTGCACGGGCACGAACAACGCCGCAGTCGCCAGAATCACCAACCCCAGGATCACCGACTTGGTCGCCGCCGCCCCCACGTATGCCAGCACGATCTCCGTGTACGACACCGGCGCCGACAGGACTTCGTAGATGGTACCGATGAACTTCGGAAAGTAGATCCCGAACGATGCGTTCGAGATGCTCTGGGTGAACAGCGACAGCATGATCAACCCGGGCACGATGAACGCCCCGTACGACACCCCGCCCACTTCGCTCATTCGCGACCCGATCGCCGATCCGAACACCACGAAGTACAGCGAGGTGCTGATCACCGGCGTGGCCAGGCTCTGCCACAGCGTACGAACCGCTCGGGCCATCTCGAACTTGTAGATGGCCCACACCGCATGCCGGTTGAATGTGGGCTCCTTCATACCTGCGCCTCCGTACGCTCGCTCACCAGGCTCACGAAGATCTCCTCCAGCGAGCTCTGGCGCGTGCTCAGGTCCTTGAAGCCAATCCCGAGCTCGACGACCCGCTCCAACAGCACCGCCACGCTCCGCTGCTCGTCCTCGATATCGAACCGGAACTCGAGCTCCATCCCCTCGTTCTTGATCTCCAGCGGCCACGCTGCCAAGGCGGGCGGCACCTCCCCGATCGGCTGCTCCAGCGTCAGGGTCAGCCGCTTTTGGCCCAACTTCTTCATGAGCGTGGTCTTGTCCTCGGCCAGGATCAGCCGCCCCTTGTTGATGATCCCGATCCGGTCCGCCATCTCCTCCGCCTCTTCGATGTAGTGCGTCGTCAAAATGATGGTCACGCCGCGATCCCGCAGCTTGCGGACCAGCCCCCACATGTCACGCCGCAGCTCGACGTCCACGCCCGCCGTCGGCTCGTCCAGA